>CAMEYZ010000001.1 GCA_945947715.1 uncultured Clostridia bacterium
CCCTTTATACTCACTTCAATATACGGCACCGCCGGAGCTGTTCTTATCGGAGTGCCCATAGGCTTTCTGACTGCGGTCTATCTTTCAAAGCTTGCTCGAAAGGGAGTCAAGGCTGTTGTGGGACAGGCGGTGAGTCTTCTGGCAGGCATACCCTCTGTTGTTTATGGTCTGGTGGGCATGCTGGTGCTGGTCCCCGGAGTTATGAAGGTATTTGATCTTTCGGACGGTTCAGGATTGTTCGCGGCGATGATCGTCCTTGCGATAATGGTCCTGCCGAGCATCATCAAGGTATCCATGACAGCTCTGGACGCCGTTCCCGAGGATTACGAGCAGGCCTCCCTTGCACTGGGAGCAACTCCCGTGGAGACCTACATGAGAGTATCCGTCCCAGCCGCAAAGAGCGGTATCGCAGCTGCGGTAGTGCTGGGCGTAGGAAGAGCTATCGGCGAAACGATGGCGGTTATGATGGTATCAGGAAATGCACCGAATATGCCTTCGCTGTTTGAGAGCGTGAGATTCCTCACCACTGCGGTGGCAAGTGAGATGTCCTATTCTTCGGGACTTCAAAGACAGGCACTGTTTTCCATTGCGCTGGTGCTGTTCCTGTTTATCATGCTTATCAACGCGGCGCTGAACTTTTTCCTGAAAAGAGATGAGAAAGGATGAACGATATGGAAGGAAATACTCTTACTGCTGCGGCGGAAAAGACCGAGCCTGTTCATAATACCCTTTCGCTGCGGAGAAAGGCCTATTCGGCTGCGGTAAAGGGGCTGATGCTCCTGTCGGCGGCGATAACCGTGGGACTGGTGCTGTTTATGATAGCCTATGTCATGGTGAAGGGCGTGCCCAACATAACAGCGGAGCTGCTGACCACCTCCCCCAGCTATCTTAAAAACACCATAGGAATCCTCCCGGATATCCTAAATACAGTCTATATCGTCATCATAACGCTGGTGATAGTGCTTCCTCTGGGAGTGGGAGCGGCGGTCTATCTTACAGAATACGCCTCAAACAAAAAGCTTGTGGACATCATCGAATACACGTCGGAGACCCTTTCGGGAATACCGTCTATTATCTATGGACTGGTGGGCATGCTGTTCTTCTGTCAGTTTTTAAACATGAAGACATCGCTCCTTGCGGGAGGACTTACCCTTGTTATCATGAATCTTCCCACGATAATGCGCACCACTCAGGAAAGCTTAAAGACAGTTCCTCAGAGCTACCGCGAGGGAGCCTTTGCTCTCGGAGCGGGAAAGTGGAGAGTTATCCGCACTGTAGTGCTTCCTGGAAGCATCGACGGAATAATCACAGGCTGTATCCTTGCAGTGGGACGTATCCTCGGAGAATCAGCAGCACTGCTGTTTACCGCAGGCTTTGCCCACACTCTCAACGGCTTCTTTAAGGGAATGACCTCTGCAGGCTCCACCCTTACTGTAGCTCTGTACGTTTATGCAAAGGAGCAGGGAGAATTTGGCGTAGCCTTTGCCATTGCGGCGATACTGATAGTGCTGACTCTGATAATAAATCTGTCAGCTTCACTGGTTGGATATATATTTAAGAAGAGGAAAAACAGATAATGGATACAATCATTTCGTCAAACAATCTGGAGCTGTGGTATGGAAATAACCGGGCTCTTAAGGGCATCAATATGGAGATACCCGAAAAAAGCATCACAGCGCTCATAGGCCCGTCGGGCTGCGGAAAGTCTACCTTTCTGAAAACTCTCAACCGAATGAACGACCTTGTCCGGGACGTAAAGATCACGGGAAAGATCATGTATAAAAACACCGACATTTACGCTTCCTCCACGGACGTGAATAATCTCAGGAGGGAAATAGGCATGGTATTCCAGAAGCCCAATCCCTTCCCCATGAGCATCTATGATAATGTGGCGTATGGTCCGAGGACCTATGGCATAAGAAACAGACTAAAGCTGGACGAGATAGTTGAAAAATCCCTTAAGGGCGCTGCTATCTGGGACGAGGTCAAGGACAGACTGAAAAAATCCGCTCTGGGACTTTCAGGCGGACAGCAGCAGAGACTCTGCATAGCAAGAGCCCTTGCAGCTGAGCCTGATGTGCTTCTCATGGACGAACCCACCAGTGCTCTGGACCCTATTTCAACTTCTAAGATAGAAGAGCTTGCAATTGAGCTGAAAAAGAGTTATACTATAATCATGGTCACTCATAATATGCAGCAGGCTGTCAGAATTTCCGACAATACAGCATTCTTCCTTCTGGGAGATCTGGTGGAGTACGGCAATACTGAGAAGATATTCTCGTCGCCCGAGGATAAGCGTACCGAGGATTACATAACGGGGAGGTTCGGATAATGAGAAAAAGCTTCGACGAACAGCTTGCAGAACTGAACAACGAGCTCATAGAAATGGGCGCACTCTGCGAGGAGGCCATCGCTGCCGCTGCGAAAACTCTTTTGGAGGACGATAATAAGCTTGTCCAGTCTGTCATAAATATGGAGGACGAGATCGACCGCAGAGAGCATATTATTGAAAATATGTGCTTCAAGCTGTTTTTAAAGCAGCAGCCTGTGGCAGGAGATCTGCGAAGGATATCCGCTGCTCTGAAAATGATAACCGATATGGAGCGGATAGGCGATCAGGCTCTGGATATAACCGAAATGAGCGATTATATCAGAAACGCCGCATTTCCTGAGCATATCGACTTAGGCGAAATGGCAAGAGCTGCCGTAAAAATGGTCACTGACAGCGTAGATGCTTTTGTAAAGCGGGACGTTGAAATGTCAAAGGCTGTGATACAGTACGACGATGTCATGGATAAGCTTTTTCTCAGCGTAAAGCATGCCGTGACCGATATGATCTCCGCAGATCCGCAGACAGGAGAATATGCCGTTGATCTTATGATGACCGCGAAATATTTTGAACGGATCGGTGACCATGCCGTAAATATCGCCGAATGGGTGGAATTTTCGGTGACCGGGATCCATAAAGGAGAAATGATCAATGATATGGTGCGTAGAGGACGATGAAAGCATTCGTGAAATTGAGATCTATACATTAAAATCAACAGGCTTCGAGGCGGAGGGCTTCTGCGAGGGCAGAGAGCTTTTCGCCGCTTTGTCGTGCAGGAAGCCGGACCTGATACTGCTTGATATAATGCTGCCCGACATGGACGGTACGGAGATATTAAAGCGTCTTAGGGCAGACAGCAGGACCGAGGATATCCCCGTAATAATGGCGACTGCTAAGGGAATGGAGTACGACAAGGTGAAAAGCCTTGACCTGGGCGCGGACGATTATCTTGTAAAGCCCTTCGGAATGATGGAGATGACAGCAAGAGTAAAGGCTGTGCTTCGCCGCAGCGGAGGAAAGGCTTCGGAGTCAGGAGTGTTCCGTTCGGGAGACCTGGAGCTGGACGAAAAGCGTCATACCGTGACCCGCAGCGGACAGCCTGTGGAGCTCACATTAAAGGAATATGAGCTGCTGCGTACACTGATGAGCCATAAGGGGCTGGTATTCACAAGAGATCAGTTGCTTTCGGACATCTGGGGCTTCGACTATGACGGTGAGACCCGTACAGTAGATGTACATATCCGCACACTCCGGGCAAAGCTGGGAGAAAGCGGCGAGCAGATACAGACAGTCCGCGGAGTGGGCTACAAAATAGAAAACAGCTAACAAAAACAGTTAACTGAAAAGTGAGGTGTTCAGAAAGGTGAAGGGAAAAATATTCAGATCGGTAATGGCAGTAGCTATAGCAGTGTTTGCGGCTTCTGTTATTATAATTATGGGGGTACTTTATCAGTATTTCACGGCAGTGCAGAAAAACGACCTTTCCGAACAGCTGGAGCTTGCCTCTGCGGGTGTGGAATATGCGGGGGCAGATTATTTTTCGGAGCTGGATTTCGGAGCATATCGTCTGACATGGGTGGATAGCGATGGAAACGTCCTGTTCGACTCTGTCGATACGGTGAGGGAGCCAGAAAATCATGGAGACCGTCCGGAGATAATCGAAGCTCTGGACAGCGGCTACGGTGAAAGCACCAGATATTCAACCACTCTTTCCGAAAGGACGGTCTATGCTGCAAAGCGTCTTAAGGACGGAACTGTTCTGCGGATAAGCTCCGAGTATTATACTATGCTTACCATTTCTATAAGCATGCTTCGTCCCATACTTGTGGTGCTGATGATAGCGATGATAATTGCAGCACTGCTGGCAAATCGTCTGTCAAAGCATATCGTAAGGCCTCTGCTGGAGATAGACCCGGACAATCCCTCCGAAGGTGACTGCTATGAGGAGATAACTCCCATTCTGAAGCGGCTTGAAAGCCAGCACAGGAGGATAAACGAACAGCTTGATGAATTAAAACGTCGCAGGACCGAGTTCGAGACCATAACGGGATCCATGAACGAGGGACTTGTTCTTCTGAGCGGCAATGGAATTATCCTCAGTATTAATCCTGCAGCACAGAGGATATTCGGCACAGATGACAGTGCTGCGGGACGAAATTTTCTTGAAGTGGATAGAAGCCGTGATATTTCCGAGACTGCCGAAAAGGCGGGAGAATGTGGTCATGGAGAAAGCATCATCGACCGTGGCGGCAGGAAGTATCAGCTTGATATCACGAAGATAAACGGCGAAGAGGGTTCGGGACTTGTTATGCTGATATTCGACGTGACCGAAAGGATAACCGGAGAGCAGGAACGCCGGGAGTTCACAGCGAATGTGTCCCACGAGCTTAAAACGCCGCTGCAGAGCATTATGGGCAGCGCAGAGCTGCTGGAAAACGGCCTTGTGAAGCAGGCGGACGTCCCGAAATTTCTGGGGCGGATACGTTCCGAGTCAGCGCGGCTCGTTACTCTTATCGACGATATAATCCGTCTGTCGAGGCTGGAGGAGCAGCAGGAGCTTGTTCTTGAATCGGTAGAGCTCAAGTCCTGCGCTGCGGACAATATCAATATCCTGACCGATGCTGCCGAAAAGAAAAACGTATCTATGACGCTTTCGGGAGACGATGCGGTAATATATTCCTCGGGCAGGCTTTGCAGCGAGATAATCTACAATCTGATTGACAATGCAATCAAATACAACAAAACAGGCGGTTCGGTGGATATCAGCGTCAGGGACTGCAGCGAATACGCAGAGCTGACCGTTTCCGATACGGGAATAGGTATCCCCGAAGAGGACCAGGGACGGATATTCGAGCGTTTCTACCGTGCAGACAAGAGCCGCTCAAAGGAGCGGGGCGGCACGGGACTGGGATTATCCATAGTCAAGCACGCAGTGATGCGGCTGGGCGGCGAGGTCTCCGTTCGAAGCAAACAGGACGTGGGTACTGTCATGACTGTTAAGCTTCCGAAAATAAAAATGGAAAAAATATGATTTTATTGGCAAGCTTAATTTAAGGAAGTGCTGATTAAAGGCACGGCCATCGTTTCCGACACTCGAAAATCCGTCACTGAGAGTGTCGAGAAACGATTTAATCAGCAGTTCCTTAAGTGTCAGTGATAACAGTATTGTTGGAGAAGTGAAAATAATATCGGCGACTGTTACCTATAAGGACGGTACAAGAGGCGGTATCGCCGTTATTATCCCGTCGAAAAAATTTCCGAGGAACATAATTTATGATAATAATGCAGAGAAATGGAGTGATATTAAATGGGCAAAGCAGCTGTCTGCAAAAAGCAGGTCTATATGAATAGAGAAATATCCTGGCTGAAATTTAATGAAAGAGTTCTGGAGGAAGCAGAAAGCGACAAAAATCCTTTGTGTGAGAGGCTCTCCTTTGTGTCTATCTATCAGAGCAATCTTGATGAATTTTTCATGGTCCGTGTGGGCTCACTTATCGACCAGATGCTTCTTGACAGGAATATCCGTGAAAATAAGACCAATATGACAGCAGGAGAACAGCTTGATGCCGTGCTGAAAAGAGTTCATTCTCTCAATGAGCGCAAAGACCTTGTTTACGGCAAGCTTATGGGCAGACTTGAAGAGCATAACGTAAGAATAGTGGATTTCAGAAACATTGACAAAAAGGAAAACGAACATCTTGAAGAGTATTTCAATTCGGAAATAGCACCCTTTCTGTCTCCTGTTATCGTCGGAGAAAGACAGCCCTTTCCGTTTCTGAAAAACAAGGATATTTATGCAGCGGCTGTTCTTGAAAAGAAAAGCGGAAAGAAAAAGATTGGAATAATTCCCTGCGGCAGCGGAGTTATCCCAAGACTTATCGAGGTGGGCAGGGGGAGCGGTACATATATCCTTTCCGAAGAGCTCATACTCCATTTTGTTCCGCAGGTTTTCAAGGAATATACCGTAAAATCGAAATCACTTCTGCGTGTGACAAGAAATGCCGATATTGATGCGGATGCTCTTTACGATGAGGACCTTGATTACCGTGAATTTATGGAGGACATAATCAAACAGAGGAAAAGGCTCTCTCCAGTACGCCTGGAGCTTTCCCGCGAGCTTGATGATGAGATAGTGAACAAGCTCTGCAAATATATGGATATCGAACGGAAGTATGTTTTCCGGAATATATCTCCCCTTGACCTTTCATTTGTGTTCGAGCTGCAGGACCGTCTCCGTCAGCAGTCTGAGCTATTCTATCCCAAGAGGATACCCCAGAAATCGGCGCAGTTTTTCGATGGCATACCAGTTCTCGATCAGATAAAGGAAGGGGATAAATTCCTTGCCTATCCCTTTGACAGCATAAAGCCCTTTTTGAATATGCTCCACGAAGCTGCGTCAGACAAGGACGTAGTCTCAATTAAAATGACCTTGTACAGAGTAGCCAAAAACAGTGAGGTGGTAAACGCTCTTATCGAAGCCGCCGAAAATGGCAAGGATGTGCTTGTGCTTGTTGAGCTTAAAGCAAGATTTGACGAGGAGAATAACATTGAATGGTCACGACGGCTGGAAGCAGCGGGCTGTACGGTGATATATGGTCTGAACGGCTTCAAGGTACATTCCAAGCTTTGTCTTATCACGAAAAATATCAACGGGAATCCCGAGTATTACACTCAGATAGGTACGGGAAATTACAACGAAAAGACTGCCCGTATCTATACTGACCTATCTCTTATGACCGCAAACAGCATCATCGGACGGAACGCAAATGATGTTTTCAATGCTCTCGCTTCCGATACCACGGTGAAAAGCTCCGAGGCTCTTCTTGTGGCGCCGAATTGTCTCCAGAACAGAGTCATTGAGATGATAGACCAGCAGATAAGTCTTGCCGAAAATGGCGAGGAAGCCTATATTGGCGTGAAGATAAATTCTCTCACCGACAAGATCATAATCGACGAGCTTATCAAGGCGTCAAAGGCAGGAGTGAAGATAGAGCTTGCCGTAAGAGGGATATGCTGTCTTATTCCGGGAGTGGAGGGCGAAACGGAAAATATTCGGGTAATAAGCGTTGTGGGACGTTTTCTTGAACACTCGAGAATTTACATTTTCGGCAGGGGAGAAGCTGCAAATATTTATATCGCATCAGCTGATTTTATGACGCGGAACACCCTCCGCAGAGTTGAAGTCGCAGCTCCTGTTTTCGATGAACGTATCAGAGAACAGATAGTTTATATGTTCAATAGTATAATGTCCGACAACATTCAGGCACGAGAAATGAACAGCGACGGAAATTATATCCGTGTGGAAAATGACAATGAAAAAATGAACAGCCAGGAGCATTTCTATGATATAGCATACGAGCAGGCACAGAACGCGGCAGTGCTCAGCGGAAAATGAAAGGCAGAATACTGTGGACCTGGACATGGCGTCTCCCGAAATGCTTTGTGCGGACAGCAGAAACTGCATGCTTATTATAGAATAAAAAAACGTGGTACTCTGTCGATACCGATAGAGTACCACGTTTTTTCTTACTTAAAATAGAATACTTTCCCTCTCGGACGAAAAGGGAGCCTTGCACCTTCGGGAATAAGGAAAGCGTGCTCGTGATGAACCATCAGGTCATGCTCGATACCTGCATCGGTGATTATAAGGATTGGTCCGTTTTTCGGAAAATCCGTTGCATTTTCAAGCAGGTCAACGGCAGGCTGCAGGATTGTACCGCCTCTGCCCTTTACCATAACTCTTCCGGCGATATCCTCGGGTGCAATGTAGCCAATGTCATAGGCCTGTGCGTCGCAGAAAACCACTCTCACAAGAGGAACCTCCTTTGCCACAGAATAGCTTGCAGCTGCTCCGAGAGCCTTTCCTATAAGTATGGGAGACATGGAACCTGATGTGTCTATTATCACAGCATATGTTCTGCTGAATTCGGGAATATCAGCCCTTACCCAGTTCGGACGAGGAATATCAGGAGTGCTGCTCTGCCGTCTGCTGGGACGAGCATAGGTGCGGTGCTTTTCAATGGGAGAAAACCAGGTATCGAACCATTTGGCAAGCTCCACATCCCATGGTACGGGCGGCATGGAAAGAGCCTTTATCTCCTCGATAAGACCTGCAGGAATAAAGCCTCTGCTTGTGGAGGTGTGATATTCCAGGCCGCTTCTCAGTGCGCTTTTGCAGAAATCATCAAGGGAGGTAGGTCTGCTCATGTCGGGGGTCCATCCTTTGTCGATGATATCTCCCTTTCCGTATCCTCTGAAGGTGTTCAGCTTTGAATTTTTGCGGATATTGTCCGTTAATCTGTCATAAATTTCTTCGGCAGACTGATTTTTTAATGCTTCATCGTACATAAGACCTTTCTGCGGCATAGTGCCAATCTGCATTTCGTTCAGCCAGCCGTTGATAACGAAGTCGCAGGCGATATTCCATAGATACGGGTCACGTCCGTTTCGTCTTGCGTGGTGCTGCAGACCTGCATGAAGGTATTCATGTGCCAGCACAAATTTCCATTCCTCAGGGGCAAGTCCTGCTGACGGATTGACATATATCTCGCCATTAATAACATTTACAGCGGCTATCTCTATGTCACTTAGATTTGTCCTGCCTGTGGTCTCAATTAGCTTAAAGCCCGAAGCAAGTCCGCCAAGCAGCGGATAATGGTTTATGAACCAGTCTGCGGCCTTCTGCATGACCGACTTGCGGGTGGTGTATCCTGTTGGACGGTCGGCTGCCTCATCTATGACAGAACGCACAGAATCTGCCAGAGCATAGGCAAATTCGGTAATGTAATGATTTGTTCCATAGCGATAGGTGAGGGGAGAATCGGTGCCTATCATATCGGAAAATTCGCCAGCTGTGCCAAAGGAAGCAAGGTCAGCAGAAACGTGAGTATTCACCAGGTGCTCGTATATTTTCAGCTCGCTTGCAGAGGTATCGCCGATCGTCAGCCTTGACATATCAATATCACTTTTTCCGAATTTAATATCCGAAAGAAATCGGGATATGTAAATATCGCAAGCCATATTCCATAATTCCGGGTCGTAATTATTCACCCATTTCTGCTGCTTTTCGGAAATCTGCTGCCAGTAGCCCGGCATACGGTCGGCGTCAAAATGACCGAACGAAAGATGCAGCATACAATGAGCGATGATATATGCCCATTCCTTAGGGTCTTTATCGCAGTCCTTATTGAGATAAACAATGCCCGACGACGATACCTTTGCAGGTACATTTTTTCCGAGTCTGCTTTTCGGGACGATGCTTGTTCTTATGCTCAAGGCTCCGAAAAGGGGGTGCTTTTCGACGAGTGCCATACCGTCAAGGAGCTGCTGTTCATTTTTTGAGAGCTTATTCTCCTGCTTATTCTTTGCCATAATTATTTATCATTCTTTATAAGTCTGGGAAGGTCGCGGACTATCTCCACCATGAACCATTCGGGAAGGACCTTTCCGTCATCGGAGGAAACTATCATCTGTGCCAGTTCAAGATTTATATGTGACAGGTCCTTAATTAGAGCCTTTGCACGGTGAGTGAGAAACTGTGTATTCTTGTCCATTTTCTGCTTATTTTCGGGAAGCTCTATGAGCAGCTTTGCACGCAGGCTCTGGGAAACAAAATAAAGCACATCTCTGTCCTTCGGGTCGGAGGGAAACCTTGCATCGCCCTTGATTATTTTGCTAAGCAGGTCCTTGTTTTCGATATTTTTTACAAATGCCAGGAACATTCCTGCATGGCTTGCCGAAACACAGCCGTATGCAAGCACACGAAGGATATTTTCGGGAACAGCTTTCTGGCCTGCACCGTATTCTTTCAGTGCGTCGCTGAGCATATGCCAAGAGCGGGGAGTGGAATAGGGCTCCTCGGTTTTGGGCGGCTCGGAGAAAAGGTGGTCGGGACGTTCTGTTATGTAGTCGGTCACCCAGGAATGAAGCTCGTTTTCGTAAGCCCAGTTCAGCCACTGTCCGGGGTCCGCGGTGAGCTGAACATGGAACATTCGGTTAATTAGTGCCGTTGACATAGTTTTTACTATAGCACCGTCCTGAGAGCGGTTTCCCGCTCCGATGACAACGCTGCCCTTCGGAAGATGATATTCTCCGATGCGCTTTTCGTGGATAAGGCTGTAAAAAGCCTTCTGTACCTCCTGAGAGCAGGCATTCAGCTCGTCAAGAAACAGCACATAGGGTTCCTTGCGGGCTATCATTTTCGGCGGCACAAACTGAGATGTGTCTCCGTTTATCTGTGGTATACCGATAATGTCTTCGGGCGCAAGCTGACTTCCGAGCAGCGAAACACAGGGCATTCCCACATCATCCGCAAATTTTTGCACAAGTGCGGATTTTCCTATCCCCGGAGCGCCCCAGATGAAAACAGGTCTTGTCGGAGAAATATTCAGCAAAAGGTCGGATAATTCATTTTGTGTAACTGTAAAGGGTAAATTCATATTGCCTCCATAAACTCAGGTGCGTTTCAGAAGCAAACAGACTCAATTCTATCATTTGTAACATGAATATTTTTTGCAGTCTGAGTGTCCGTCTATATCAAACATTATATCAGACCTTGCTGAAAAAGTCAATTTTCTTTTGCTCGGCTATATCAGCACTTAATTCGCAAAGCCTTTCATTCAGTTCATCAATATGCTTTTCAAACCACACAAGAAGTCTTGATGACATATCAGCCTGCTTTAAGGCAACACCGCACAAAGCACGCCTAACGGCTTTGCACGCAATCTGCTTGCAGATTTTCCGTCATCTTGCACAGAAATTTCTTGACAGGCGCCAGCCTGCCTGCGAAATTTCTGTACAATCTGACGAAAAATCTGACTGCGCATCTTGCGCACAAGCTCTGTGCGGTGTTGCCTTAAATAAATATATCTGTTTTCCGAAATCGAATCGTAATACTGACCATAGAAATTGCAGACAGCCAGAAAGTAATAGAATAGCTTCCCCGCGTTTTCTATATCATAGGAGTTTAATGGACTAAATTCCATATAATCAATAATATAGCGCATCAAAGCCTCTATACTGAGCTCCCCCTGTCTGACCTCCGGAGCCATAAAGACATAGGATCTGACAATCTCCCATATGTATGGGTGCTTGCAGGCGCAGGTCCAGTCAATGATACCGTTTATTTTATCATCAAGCCATATGAGCTGAGATATCATATAATCGCCATGGGTATTCCCGCAGCTGAATTTGTTAATATCAAACTCATAGGAAGGGATAGCTTCGACAATCCTCATATTGGAACGAATCGCAGCTGCAATATCAGTATCACCATTATCAATAGCCTGCTGCAAGGTATCAGTATAGGAATCCTTCATGTACTCAGGTTTTCTGTATATAAAGAAATCCCTGTCTATGCCTATGGGGATATTCTCCATATCCTTCATAGCTACGTGTATCCTTGCCAATAAAGCAGCCGATTCCTTCTGCATATTCTCGGTTGCTTCATTGTAGTCATATGTGATGCCCTCGTAGAAATGCTGAACAGTAAATCTTCGTCCGTTTCCATACTCCCACTTTGAGACTGTTTTTTCGCTTATTCCTAATCTTGCCGCGATATCCTTTTGTAAAAGGCCACGCTCTTTTCTGCGTTCGGCAATAAATTTTCCTATCTTGATCTGATCCATTGTGTATTCTCCATTCATAGTTTTTGACAAGATGATTTTTTATCATAGAATAATTATATCATGTTACAATATGAATTGGAACCCACGCTCCGTAGGATTGATGCAGACTTGAAATTTGTTCTTTAAAAAATCCGGATATGCAGCCCATTGAAAAATGAAGCGATGCCACATAAACGACATCGCTTCATTTTTTTATTACTGTCAAAAGCCTTAAATCGAACTGCTTTCTGCGGTCAGTTCCTCTTTAGTAGTTCTCCATTGCTTTAACGCACCTTCGACAGTATCATCTTCATGCAAAGGAAATAGTAATTTACAATCAGGAGAAACTCCCTCATAGCATTCAATGATTGTATCGATCATTTCATGCATTTGAGTAAAAGTATTGCCTTGGTAAGAATATGCGGGATATTCTAATTCTAATATACGTCCCTTGAGTAACCTTCCGTTATCTCCGCAGTATGGTTCTGCATCATGTTCAATGCAGAAATCTAAAGCACGGATAATGATTTCATGCTTCGGAAATAGATCATACGGCTTTCTTTTCACATATTCTGACATGATCTGGGATATGTAATCCATAATAGCAATATTATACCTAATCTGTTCGTTTTCGGATAACTCATTCATCATAGATGTATATAACTCGTCGGCATCGTCATACGAGGTATAGAGCGCGTAAAGTACATGACCAAGATAGCCCTTCTTACAGCCCTTACTTATGGCAAGGTCAAAATTCAGCTTAACCAGCTTGCCTAATGGGATTGGCTGGTCGGGTATATATTTTTCTCTCAAATCTGCATGGTAAGGATATTGGCAGTTATCTCTTATTATTTTCATTGCCTGTTCAAAGTATTCTTTACCGCTCATATCACCGCCCACAATTCCCTGATAAAAATCAGTGCAGGCTTTTTTCAGCTTTTTCCCGTTTGTGCCGACAACATTATCCTTATTAAATGCAATATCATAGAAGTCGTCAAATATCTCTGCTATATGGTCATTTGCGAGCATCTGATCAAATATCATATGATTGATATGATAGTACATCTCTTTCTGATTTTCAGGAACAAAAATGAGTGCAGACAGCAGACTCTTAATCGCCGAATCGGTATCAAACATAGCATTATGATATTCAGCTTTTTTCAGAAGCATATTTACCATTAAAACCGCCTGGACAGGCTCCTTCGGCTTGATATACAGCTTTTCGTAATACTCGCTTTCAATTACTACTTCCTTATCAGCCGCTTCAAGCAGTTCAAGAGCCGTTATCTGACCAAACTCATCACATTCTGAGGCCTGCTTGAAAAGCTGACGAACCTTGTCAAATTTTTCATTGACCTGTTCATCGCTCAATTCATCATCATCTGAAAACTTGTAAAAGTATGTAAGCAATTCAGATTCTATTGTCGGATAATCAGCGCATGAGGACCACGTATCAGTTTCTTCTGTGTCATCCCAGGTGTGCCATATATTATCATCATTTTCGTTACTCATATTTTCCTCCTGCTTAGCTTCATTTTCGAATTCGCTCCAGTCAGGCCATTGGCTGTCATTATCAGTAGGTTCACTTTGCTCATTGTTCAGAGCATCATAGTCTGAAATGCCTTGTTTTTTCTTTGCTTCTTCAAAAGCTTTTTTAGTTGCTTCCAGCTCCTCTGAGCAATCCACTCCATTTTCCAGAGCAAGCTGATAGTATTTTATTGCATTTTCATGCTCATTAAGTACACTGTATATTGATGCACATAGCCTATATGCGTCCGGGAAGGAACACTCTGCTCCTTTTTTTCCATATTCCAGAGCTTCTTTTAATTTCTGAGTATCAAGCTCATTTGCACTAAATATATTGTAACACTTTTGTGTATAGTAACAGCCAAGCAGACCGTTGTATTCTTTTTCCGGCAGCTGTCCCTTGAGCTTTTCAAGATATTTCATGCAGATATCAAGCTCATTCATCTTAAAATGTATAATGAAAAGCAGCTTATATGCTTGTGTAGGTTCATCATTGTTTTTTATGGCCATTTCCAAGCAGCTTATTGCAGATTTATTATCATTAAGCTTATTATGATAAATAACACCCTGCTTGTAATAGGTCATACAGCCATACTCAACAGCCTTTTTATAATTCTCAATGGCTTCTTCAAAATCACCTAAATCTGCTTTGGTGTTGCCTTCGTCAAGGTAAAGCTTACCCTTTGCAGCTTTTAGCTCACCCTGAATAGAAGCCGCTGTTGACGGATACTTGTTAATGGATTTCTTAAAAAAACTGCACGCCATATCATATTGTTCCAGCTGCATATATATTCTTGCAATAGTGATATATAGATCCTCGTCAGCCACATCTGCAACGCTCTCCAGCAGCTTAAGTGCAGCATTGTAATTATTATTCGCAATAGCTTTCATTGCCTGAGCGATGATATCTGATAGCTTTCTGTTGAATTTTATTTCTGCATTAACAATATCAATTGAGTGTTCTTCGGGAATGAATAATTTTGCCAGATTAAGAGCAAAGCGAGCTTTTTCCATTTGGTTCAGATCAATATAGATCAGGGCACACTCTACATCTGCAAGAGCTTTTCCTTCTTTAGCTGCCTGCTGGAATAATTCAAGGGCTTTTTCTGGGTCAGTTTTTTTAACTAATAAGCCTTCATTGTACAATAGTTCAGCATGAGCCTTCGATTCAGCTTCTCGTTTTTTATTTCTTGCTTTTTCGAGCATTTCTGAGCATTCAATATTATTTTTTTGTGCTATTTCATAGTTTCTTACAGCATTTTCATAGTCTCCGAGGTGATAATATGCATATCCGATATTTTTATAAACGTTCTTAAAGTCCGGCTTTTTTTTCATGCTCAGCTGATAATATTTAACTGCATTGCTGTAATCCTTCAGAAAAAAATAGGCATTTCCGCAGTCGTTATACACATATTCCGGACAGCCAAGCTCAATAGACTTCAGGAACATCTCAATAGCTTTGGGATAATTCTTTTCATCATAATACTGACTTCCTTTTTCAGCATATTCCTCTGCCTTATCTTCATTTTCTTGCTGCTGAGGCTGGTATGAATAGGACGGGGTGCTTCTCGGAGAAAAATTCTTCTGAACAGGCACAGAGTTGCTTACATTATTTCGTGCCGGACCCTGAGATAATTTTATCTGTGCATTTTTCAGCTCTTTCGAACAGTCTATGCCGTTTCTGCAGGCATTTGAATACCATATGACAGCATTTTTATAATCACCGGTATTATAATAAGCATCACCGATACATTCCATCATCCAGACATCGTCCGGGTCGATATCAAAGTCCTCATCTAAAAATTCTTCGTATGCATTTACAGCATTTTTATTATCGCCGATGCAGAGATAGTAAAATCCCCAAGCCTTTTTGCAGGGATAAGTATATCCGATGCCGTCAGCTTTGTCCAGATATTGCTTTGCCTTCTGGAAATTATCCTCTTCGCACTCCTGAATGGCAAGCTCACAATATGCATAGCAAAGATTATAATCCGTCTCATACTCTTCATTATATTCCTCGATATCTTCCGGCTCAGCCTCTTTCATTATGCGCTCAGATATCTCAATTGTTGTCTCATAATCGCCTTCATTGAAAGCATTTCTTGCTTCAATAGCATCGCGGCTGCTTATGCAGTGTTTGAGAAATTGCCGCATTGTATAATAATCGTCCGCCCCATCAGGATATTCCTGCACGAAAAGTAAATAATCATCCAGCGTTGCTCTGATATCGGAGCATGCCCCACATTTCACTCCGCTGGTATCCTCATTTTTCTTCATGCCGTAGCCCCGGCATACGATACCTACATCATTTCCCGATTTGATTCTGGGCTCACGTAGCTTTTCCGATATTGCTATTGCAGTATCCCGCTGTATCTTACTTTTACTCAGATAAAAATATAGTGCCATTGCCTTTTCTTTATCACCAAAAGAACTGAATCTGCCGGATTCCGCTTCGCTCAGATATCCTATTTCTCCCATGATTTATAGTCCTCCCGATCCTTTACAGAGAGCGCAATTTCTGAAAGTCCGTGTCGTGAAATACATATTGCTCACCCAATCGCACTCTAACATTTTTATACATATTATATCATATCACATTGGCACTGTCAACTGACAATATTGGCGTTATATGTCCCAAAATCGGACCTTTACATTACCATGCATAGCTTTATAAATGCTATCAAAAGTTGATTTTTAGTGAATGTCATAAAACCTCCAAAAAAGCTCTTGACATATTGACAATATAATGATATAATACAATCGACAGTCAGTCGGTTGGCTGCTTTAATTATGCCATAAACCTATCTGTCGGAAAGGAATATCATAAAATGAGAGTTGTAAAGGATGCCGAGGAACGCAGAAATGAGATACTCGATGCTGCGGAAAGGCTTTTCGGAGAAAAGGGCTTCGACGGTACAAGTACAAATGATATATTAGATGAGGTCGGTATCGCAAGAGGAACGCTCTACTATCATTTTAAATCGAAAGAGGATATTCTTGATGCAATGATAGAGCGCCTTACAGGAAGGCTTATTGCAAACGCTTCGGAGATAGTGAAGAAAAAGGATATTCCTGTATTGCAGCGGCTGACTATGACGATGATGTCGCTGAACGTCAGCGGCGGTATAGGTCAGGAAATAATGAAGCAGGTACACAAGCCTCAGAATGCGCTGATGCACAGAAAAATGCAGGCAAGAATGCTCAATGCCGTAAATCCGCTTATTACAGGTCTGATAGAGGAAGGCATTTCTCTGGGAATATGCAGCACTGAATATCCCGGGGAGGTCGTTGAAATGGTTCTGCTTTATTCAAACACAGCCTTTGACGATCTTGCAGAGATAAGTTCTGACGAACGTCAGAAAAAGATATCCGCTTTTATTTACAATCTTGAACGTCTGCTTGGAATGGACCGTGGAAGTCTTGATGAGGTTATACTTCCCATATTCCAAAGAAATTGATATAAAAAATCAGGGAATTATCAAATTCCCGATATTTTAAATATTAACCGACAGACTGGCGGTCTATAAAGGGGGATTTTCAATGAAAAATAATAAGAGCAATTTCTCAAAATTTATGCTGCTGTGGACGGGAGAGCTTATCTCTTCAATAGGCGGCGGTCTTACAAGCTTTGGTCTGGGCGTGTATGTTTTCGGCAGGACAGGAAGTGCCGCAAGTATGGCTCTTGTCACTATGCTGGGATTTCTGCCGACGCTGCTGCTAAGTGTGCCTGCCGGAGTTCTTGCCGACAGACACGACAGGCGGCTGCTTATGATGATAGGCGACGGCTTTTCTGCACTTGGTATCCTTTATATAGTTTATTCTCCGGGACATTTATTTCCATGGCTTAGCGCCGTCAAGCCAGCCCTGTTTCTCCCAATACTCCTTTTCGGAGGGTGAAGCTCCCCAGTTGGCTTTTTGCATACTGCATCCAAGCAAGAAGCTTGCCCTTGTTCTTATGCCGATATGTATCCTTTTATTCTTTGATAAGCGCACTCCCAGTCTGTGCATATCCTTGTTTATCTTCTGCTTTATTTTATCTGGGACCATGCCCCAGTTCATTGCCTGCACCTGTATGCCATATTGAATGACTTCGGGAATACACCAATTCCGCAGATTATCCGCCACAAGCCTTGCCGCCTTTTTTGCCCCCATACCTGCTGCAGTCGAAATGACCACTGCACGTTTGCTGAACATTTCTTTATATGGCTTATGGGACATCCAGTTGGTGAAAAAAAATCAAGGAACGCCTTCATCGGCGCGCTTGGCATCATACAATAATTCGGTGTTGTCAATATAAGAAGGTCAGCTGTCAGTATCGCATCATCTATTCTTTTCTTTTCCTCCCAATAGGGACATTTATCTCTTCCCTCAATGCACCTGTAGCACCCAAGGCAAAAATGGTCCAGATCTCTCGGCAGGAAAAATTCCTCAACCTCCTTTTCGCAGGTGATATTATTTATAAGAGTATTTGCCACATTCCATGTGCTTCCTTTGTGATTCTGACCATGTATCATTACAATTTTCATATTGATATCGCCACCCTTTCCCAGCAAATCACTCATTTTCGAAACCTCCGTTATAATGTCATTCCAAACAGCTTCTGTTAGGTTTTCTCTTCTGTATAAATAGATGGTGCTTGACAAAACAATAATAATTCATTATAATTTAATTGAAAGCGAACGTTAGCTTATGCAAGGAGAAATGTATCATGGAAAAAATACCAACTAAAGACAGGATATTAGATTCGGCGCTTACTCTGTTTTCCGAAAGAGGCTATGACGGTGTGGGAGTTGACCTTATTGCAGAAAATGCGGGGATAAAGGGCCCGTCCCTTTATAAGCATTTCAAGGGCAAGGAGGATATACTGGACTCGCTTATCGAAAAGGTTGAAAGCTACTATCAGGACAATTTCGGTTCGGTTTTAAGTCCTGGAAAAATCCCGGGCTCAATGGACGAGCTGATAACCTTGTCGCTTAAAAGGATAGAGTTTACTCTCCATGACCCAATGATAAAAAAGGTCAGAAGAATGCTTACTATGGAGCAGTTTCGAAATCATCGGATTGCACTGCTTACCACAAAGTACAACATCGACAGCGTACAGGAAATATATCATAAGCTATTTCAGGCGATGATGGACAACGGTATTATGAGAAAAACTGACCCTGCATTGCTTGCGATGTCCTTTGCAGCGCCCGTTTCGCTCCTTATCCAGATGTGCGACCGTGAGCCGGAACGGGAGCAGGAGGCTATGGAACGTGCTAAAGAATATTTCCGCTATTTTGCAGATGAATATGATGTGAAAACCAAACAGTAATAAGGATTGCCTTATACGCTTTTATTTACCCCCTCGATTTGTAATTACGATGATTTCCTGCCACGTAAAGCTAACGAACGTTTTCTTTTATTATACCACCGTATTCTTATCCTGTCAATAAAAAAATTAGTGATTATATATCTACTTATTTTTAGCGTGAGGCTGTCACACTACAACGGATAATTTTCAAATGTTATCTTCTGATTGTAATAGAGAAAACTCGAAAAAGGTAAGAGGCTGCTGCAGAATATCCTGCAACAGCCCCTCATAGGAAAAATCAAAAGGTCAGTATCATAAATATTTTATTAGCTCGCTTCTTACGCTGTCCATTCTGTTGTCAGAAAGTCCGAAATTCATTTCCTTGTAGCTCCATGTCGCACGGGAAATTCCCAGCTTTTCAAAGGCGCCATTTATCGCTTTGTACCATTTCAGAACGTCCTCAGGACGAGCATTTTCGATAACGCCGTATTCTCCGCAGTAGAGAACAGTTCCGTTTTTCTTTGCAGCTTCATAGGCGCGGCTGAATCTTTCGATGAAAAACTCGGGAGTTACAGGAGGCTCGCACTGGTCGAAGCTCATGCGGAAAGAGGTGTCCATTCCCTCGTACCAGTATGCTCCCTGATGTGTGAAGTTCATCGGGTCGTAGCAGTGGAAGTTGTATACCACCTTATCATCATATGGTGCATCAAGATCGGGAACAGCATCGGGGCTGTTCTGCCAGTAGCCGCCTACCAGTATCACCGTATCGGGAGCATATTTACGGATACGTTCGATACAGTTGCGGGCTATTCCATTCCATATTGGTCCGAAGCTTTGCTCGGTGACCTCGTTTAAAAGCTCAAAGGCAATGGTTCCGTCACTTACAGCATAGCGCTCTGCAAGCTTCTCCCACAGTTTGTAAAACCGCTCCCACAGCAGCGGACTATCAAAGAATCCGCTTTCATTTTCGCCCTTGTCAAAGGAGTAGCCTGCGGTCTTGTGCAGGTCTATGATGATATTAAGACCTGCGCTTCTGCACCATTTTATTGCATTGTCAATATAGGTGAAGCCCTTTTCGATATAATTGCCCTTTTCGTCCTCGATAAGCTCATAATCTATGGGCAGACGGACATGATCTGCCTGCCATGAGGCTATTTTTTTTATGTCCTTCTCTGTGATGAAGCTGTCATAATGCTCATAGGTATGCTCGCACTGAGACAGCCAGCCGCCGAGATTTACTCCCTTTTTAAAGCCTGTAAAATTATTCATTCGATTATCCTTTCGTTCTTAGAAATTTTCCTCTATCTGCTTATTAAGCTCGTCCACTGTCTGCTGGGTAAGACCTATCATGTTTTCTCTTGTTACCGCCCAGTCAGAGCCATTGAAGGAAGCCTGCTTCAGACCGTCGTCAACAATAGCTGCAACGTCGGCGGGAAGTCCCATATGTAAGCTTACCACAGGATTTTCATCGGTCATTGCTCTTACAGTGTACCACATTTCAAACATTTCGTCGGTCCAGCCGTAATCCTCGCGGTACTGCTTTTCGGTGATTGCCAATGCGCTTTCGTCCTTTTCAGCGATGAGCTTGCACTTGATGAAGGCTGCAGCTCCCTCGGGGTTAAGTGCGCCCTTGCAGAGAGCATATGCGTCCATGTTTGCGGGGAGGTAATACTTGTCAGCCTCGGGGTCCTTAGGCATGGGAACGAACATTATCTCATCAGGCTTGCCGAACTTGGAGAGATCTGCTTCCCACAGCGCCCATGTTGCGCAGGGCCAGAACAGGGTCTTGCCCTCGCTTATTCTCTGAGGCTGCTCGGTCCAGTCGTATTCAGCCTTTGGAAGAGGAAGATCGTCCTTTTTCAGATTATACATGAAGTTTTCCGCACGCTCCACCTCTGCGGATGCGAGATTATTTTTAACGAGGCCGTTTTCCATGCTTATGGGAGCAACGCCTGTTGTAAGAATGAACTGAGTCTCGAAATACCAGCTGTCATATGCGAACTTGTCATCGTCACGGTTGCAGTATTCAAGGCACATTTCTCTGAAGGTATCCCATGTCCAGTTGCCCTCGGCAAGAAGCTCAGCAGGGTCAGCAAGACCGTTTTCCTCGATGGTCTTCTTGTTGTATATCATAAGGCACTTGGAATCTGTGGCAACGGGAGCAACATAATGCTTTCCTCCGAGAACATGGGCTTCGGCAAGCTTTTTCGTACCCTCAGTCCACAGGTCGCTGTCAAAATCAAGATAATCGTCAAAGGGCTGGAACATTCCGTCAACGACCTTGCTGGGGAAGGTGTCAAATTCCTGGGCAGGGAACAGGTCGGGAGATGTGCCGCCGAGAACATTGGTGGAAAGGTCGCTGTAGCGGTTTTCCCATGTGGTGGGTATCCACTCCACGCTTCCGCCGTACTTGGACTCGAAAAGCTCCAGTGCGAACATTTTCGGCTTGCCCTTGTCGGGGTTGATGTCATAGGTTGCAAGCCATCTTATCTTGCCGTTTTCAAGCTTTTCGTCCTCGCCGATGTCAACCTCCGCAACAGCTGCCTTGTCCTCCTCGTCGAGCTCCTTGGGAGCGGTGGTCGCCGAGGTCTCGGTGGGAGCTTCGGACACGGACTGCTCGGAGCTGCTTCCACATGCTGTCATTGAGCCGATAAGTGCGAGGGCTGCTGCAAATGCGATTGATCTTTTTACGTTTTTCATAATATCTTCTCCTTACATGGTGATGTATTTGCCGTGTTATTGTACTTATAATTTACCATACCCCAAAGGAAATCTATATTAATTTTTTGCTTTTTATATCAAAACTTTGTTGCAATTTTGTTTTCTATGGTGTATAATGTGATTAAGGAGATGATACTATGCCCCAATCGGAAAAGGAGCTCACCTACAAAGCCTTTCTGAATAGAGAATATGCCTTCAGACATTCTCCCTTTGAAAAGGAGTTTGAGTTCTACGACTGCGTAAAAAGCGGTGATACTGAGGGAGTAAAGCGTCTTATGACCCCTCTGGGAGGCAGCGGTACAGGTGTGCTGTCCGAGGACCCTATGCGTAATCTCAGGTATCATTTTATCGTCACCGTTGCCATGATAACACGCTTCTGCGTTGAGGGCGGCATGGAAATGGAAAGTGCATATACTCTCAGCGATTTATACATCTTAAAAGCGGATAAATGCACAACGCCCGAGGAGATACATGCTCTGCACAGTGAGGCTATCATGGATTTTACTGTGCAGATGAACAGGATAGCTCACGGGACAATATATTCCAAGCCCGTTATTATGACCATGGATTACATATATGATAATCTTCACTCGAAGATATCTGAAAAGGATATAGCCGAATATGTGGCGCTGAGCACTTCCTATCTGTCGCGACTTTTCCGCAGAGAGGTGGGCGTGACCATAAGCACATATATAGCTGTAAAGCGTGTGGAAACTGCGCAGAATATGCTGAAATATTCGGATTATTCTCCGCTGGATATCGGGAATTATCTGGCCTTTAACTCACACAGCCATTTTATCAGCACCTTTAAAAAATATACGGGCATGACTCCCAATGAATTTCGAAAAAAATATTTCCGCTCTAACTGGGGAGATGAAGCTCACAAAAGGTCAAAATGACGATGTGAAAATCAAAATTATGATATACGAATTTCTTGAAAAAAGGTATACTATGTGAAAAGAAAATAGTTGAATCGGAGGAATTATTATGGATAAAAGAAGGATCATCGCAGCGTTTCTTGCAGCAGCTTCATGTGCGGCAGTGCTCTGCTCCTGCGGAGAAAAGTCCGAAAAGCCGCAGGTCATCGAAGCTACTTCATCTGCAGAAATCGAGGATATTTCAGATGTAACCTTTACAAATGGCAGCTCATCATTGTTCGAGCCTGCGGACGGTTGGTGCAATGGCAGCATGTTTAACGTAACATGGCGCAAGGAAAACTGCACATTTGAAAATGGAAAAATGCAGCTGATCATCGACACTGACTCAAAGGCAGGAACTGTTCCATATTCGGGAGGAGAGTACCGCTCAAAGGATTTTTATGGCTATGGCCGCTATGAGGTCAGTATGAAGGCTATCAAAAATGACGGTGTGGTGTCCTCGTTCTTTACATATACGGGGCCTTCGGACAACAATCCCTGGGACGAGATAGATATTGAGATTCTGGGCAAGGATACCACCAAGGTACAGTTCAACTACTTCACAAATGGTGTGGGAAATCATGAATATCTGTATGACCTGGGCTTTGATTCCTCGGAGGATTTTCACAGCTACGCCTTTGAATGGCACAAGGACAGCATCTCATGGTTTGTGGACGGTGAGGAGGTTTATTCCGTCTCGGAGAATATCCCTGTGACCGAAAGTAAGATAATGATGAACGCATGGTGCGGCACAGGTGTGGACGGCTGGCTGAGTGCCTTTGATGACAGCAGTCTCCCTCTCACTGCCGAATATGAAAGAATATCATTTACGCCCTTTGATGAATGAGTTGGAGTGCGGATAAAAAATGAAGGCGTATCGAAAAAAGGACGATACGCCTTCATTGATAATTATTTTTCTGCGTGAAGCCTTTCCAGCTCAGCTGAATATTCATCAAGCCTTTCCATGACGAATTTTTTGAGAATAGCAGCGGGAGTGGTGTTATGAGCGGTGCAGTATTCTTTGAATAGCTCTGCGTCCTCTCTGCGCAGGCGGCAGGTCACAGAGCGCATATTTTCCTTATCCCACTTGCGGGCATATTGCTTTTGCTTTTCGGATACCATATTTTTATGCTCCTTTGATGCTCAGATGATAGCTTTTAACCAGTTATCGAGAAAAGCAAGCTGTTCTTCTGTATGAAACCAATGCTCTCCATTTTCCATAACCGTTAATGATGAATTGGTTGCTCCGGCAAATCCGGATACAGTTTCGTATGAGGTCAGGCTGTCCTTCCCGGCGTACAGAATATCAGTTTTTGTATTCCATACTATCGGATTGGCTCTGACATAGCACAGATAATCCCAGGATAACGTTTCTCCGAATGAGGTCTTTATCTCCTGCTTATCCTGAAGCTCCTGTTTTGTCACTCCGGCCCACAGCATCATATCTGAAATTAGCCTTTCCATATTTACAATGGGAGAAATGAAAAATGCTCTTTCAAGCTCCTTATCAGATAAAGCATTCATAGTGAAGTATGCGCCTATACTGTTTGCAATGATGATAACAGAGTCATATTTGCTGTGCAGCAGCTCATACTCAGCACGGAGCTCTTCTCTTGTTTCCCACGGAGTAAAGGTCTTGTAGTCAAGTCCAAGGACATCACAGTCTGTAAAAAATTTTTTGTAGCGTTCAGCTTCCTGTGCATTTCCGCCCTTTCCGTGTATGTATAATACCACTTTTGACAATGCAATCACTCTTTTCTACATAGGATAAATATTCACATAAACAGTATACCACACATTTGATACTGTTGATAGTATTACATTGTACAAACTTATACGCAATAGTTTGTGGAAAATTGATATTACAGAATGCTGAGCAAGTGATAGCTTTTAGGAGTAATCTATTTCAGCAAAAAAAATCGAGAAATATTTTTCGGAATGAAGTATACTGAGATCATTGGGAGGGATGAAGAGTGAACGAGATCGTAAAAGCTGTTCAGCGAATGCAGGACTGCATTTCAGAGCATATCAACGAGAAAATAACCATGGCGGAGCTTGCCCGTGCGGCAATGTTTTCTCCGTGGTATTCATATCGTATATTCAAGGAGCAGACGGGGCTTACTCCTTCGGATTATATCCGAAGGCTGAGACTCTCACGCTCGGCGATGCGGCTAAAAAACGAGGACGTCCGAGTCGCGGATATTGCTTTTGAGATGGGCTTCGGAAGCGTGGACGGCTATCAGAGAGCGTTTCTGCGTGAGTTCGGCTGTAATCCGAAGGAATACGCAAAAAATCCTGTCCCGATAACGTTATTTATTCCCTATGGAGTGAAGTTCAGAGAGCTGAGAAAGGAGTCTGATAGTATGGAAAATGTCAGAAATGTATTTATTCAGGTGATACACAAGCCTGAAAGAAAGGCTGTTATCAAGCGGGGAGTTAAGGCGGAGGATTATTTTGAATACTGCGAAGAGGTGGGCTGCGATGTGTGGGGACTGCTTATGAGCATGGATTCTCTATGCGGTGAGCCTGTCTGCATGTGGCTTCCGGAGAAATTCCGCAAAAACGGTACGTCAGTATATGTTCAGGGAGTCGAAGTACCGAAGGATTTTGACGGTACAGTTCCTGAGGGCTTTGATGTGATAACCCTTCCTGAGTGCGATTATCTCATGTTTCAGGGTGAGCCCTTTGAAGAGGAGGAATACTGCAATGCAATAACAGCAGTTCAGCAGTCAATGGATAACTATTCTCCTGAGCTTATCGGATATGAATGGGACGACGCGAATCCCCGCATACAGCTTGAACCTATTGGAGAACGGGGATATATCGAGCTGAAAGCGGTCCGCCGCAGAAATAAAATACCTGAATAACTCTATGAACGGGGCCTTTGAGAGATCAAAGGCTCCTTTTTTGTTGATGATTTATGGGATAGCATAGCCTGTTGACTGTGGACATACAGTCATCAGATTTTTTTCAGATTTGAAAAAAAATCACGCGGACGGTATGGTATTATTATTTCAGCAAAGAAATATGGCAGAGAATAATTCATGGAGGTCGGTCCGATGAACAGCTATGATGAGCCCTGTAGGAGCATATTCAAGCGTTATCCCGATTCGGTATTTTTTGACGCGGACAGTGCTGTGAGAAAGTGCATGAAGGGTATATCCGATGCTGAGCTTTCGGAATATGTGGGAAGGTTCACTTCCTATTTTGTGATACATCAAAGCGGAGTGGTTTCTCTTCTGGAAACAGTTTTTTCGTACATGACGGTCCTTCTGATGTACCGCGGAGAGGATGAGCTTATAAAAAAGCTGATGCCGTTTAACAGCGCGGAAAAATCAGCATATATGAAGCTGACTCCCTCTGATATTTCCAGGACAAATATACTTAGCATGCTTATGCTATGCTGTATGAAAAAAACTGACGAGGTATTCTGCAAGCGGCTTATTGATATGTGGATAGGGATAGATATGATCGAAAGGGAAAAGGATGTTATCCTTGCTGATGAGGCGGAGTTTATCCTTCATCCCCTTTATCCGCTGATGCTCACCGAAAGCTTTGAGCTGGTGAGATACTACGCAGACAGATTTCAGGAGGAAAGGCGCAGGGCAGGAAAAGCGCACTTTGACAACAGATATTACCGAGGTTATGTGGAGTCTGCGATATACTACCGTCAGAAGGAGTTTCTTAGGGTCCTCTGCGACAGCGGATATGACCCCTCCTTCAGCGAAAACACTCTTGCATATATTCTGTCTGACAGAGCCAATGTTGAGTATATTTCCGACATCTGGGAGGTGCGTGAAATCGGGCTCTTGGAGGACGATATCACGCAGAAAGCTCCGGATAAGCATTATCTGAACATAATGAGCATTGACCGGATAAGCCTGTTGGACAATCTATGCCGAAATTACGGTGATGCTGGCTGCAGTGAGCTGTTCAAAACGATACCGCTGATAGATTCAGTTTACGAAAGAGACCTTGCGGCTGTTATTGATAAGCTTTCCGGTAATTACGGACTTATTTCCGACAAGGAAAACGCCGAAAAAACAGAAAGGGCTTTCAATAAATACAGCACTGAAAATATCACTATTGTTATTCAGAACGGAAGAAATATCCTGCGATTTGAAAAATATCTTAAGGATAAGAGCATTACCTACGATTTCAGCGATGACACTGAGCTCAGATGCATCACTTCTCCTTTCGTCAGAAATGAGCCGATTGGAAGGCTGGTAAGATTCTTTTCAAAGGGGCAGTTCATCTTCAATACAGAAAAGCTGTCCCTGTTTACCGCCGAGCTGCTGTTGAGAAATAGTGCCGCTCTGACGAAGGCTCTTGTCATGAAGGGTGCTTTTTCTGAAAAAAACATCGGAGATGCTATAGACTTTGCCGTTGAAAACAAGCTGTACAACAGCCTTGATCAGATAAATAAATTCTATTTTCAGGAGGATTAGACCATGAGTATTCCTATGATACACAAGCACAGCTTCGGAGATAAAAAATATCTTCAGCCCGCTGATATTTCGGACGAGCAGATACGCAAAGCAGTTTATTCCCGCAGCAGATTCAGCATGACCGTCGAGCTTATGCGCAGACTTGACAGGATAGACGCGGAGGATTTTTCTGAAAATACAAATAAGTATTTTATCTCGGCAGAACATATCAACGACGCATATATCGCTGTTATGGCAATATACGGCTGCATAGCCGATAAAATGGAGGAGCTTGGCAGCGTTATCCTTCTTGATGAGAGGGACGGCAAAAATACCGAAAGCAACGTTGCGGCAGCTATCAAGATTTCTGCGGAGATGAATGACCCAAGTACCGCTGAGATGCTCTCCTGCGAGAACAATCCTGTTATACATAACCTTCCCTCTCTTTCAGAGGGGAATATCGGAAGGGATATCCTCCTTGATGACAGGATAGAGTTTTTCATATGCTGTCCGCCTGCCGACCGCTCTGACCCTGTGATGAAGCAGGTGGAGGGCTGCTGCAGATGCGTGTTCATTGAATCGGACAGCTCCGAGGACCCAAGAAGTATCCTGACCGATTATTTCTGGGAAAGGGACTATGATCCCGAAAATGTGGAAAAGGAGATAAGCTCTCTTGTGCGCAGTATTCATACCCGCGATGAATATGTTATCGCTTCGGCGGCCCGTCAGGTCATCAGCAATCATCTGTACAATTCGCCCGACGACCGCGAGCTCACACGCAGCGATTTCAAGGGTGTGGCTGAGCTGTTTTCAGCGTCCTCTGCAAAGGTCTCTGTCAAGGGCGCCTCACTTGTGGGGCTTGAAAAGGAAACGGAAAAGATAAACGGCATAATCAACTCGGTAGGTATTGACAAGCTCAGATTCGACAAGGGCATCTCAAGGAGCTTCAGCGGCTGCAGTATGGTCTTCGCAGGACCTCCGGGCACCGCTAAGACTACCCTTGCAAGACTTTTCGCCGAAAAGCTGGCAGAGCTCCACATCATCAAAAGCGGTTCCTGCTTCAAGGAATGTACCAAATCCGATTATGTGGGTCAGTATGTGGGACATACTGCTGCAAAGGTGGATTCCCTCTTTTCTGAAATGTCCAAAAACGGCGGCGGAGTTATCTTCTTTGATGAGATATATACCCTTGCAGAGGATAACGCTACTGCCTTCGATAAGGAGGCTGTGACCTGCATCACCCAGAATATGGAGAATTACAGAGGAAACGTGTTCTGTATCTTTGCAGGCTATGAGGACAAAATGGACAGCTTTCTGTCCTCCAATCCCGGACTCAGGTCGCGTATGAGCTTTATCGTGAGATTTTCAGGCTATTCAGACGAAACACTGGTCAGCATTTTCAGGAGCATGGCGGCTGCGGATAATTACAAGCTTCCTGACAGCTGCGAGGATATCCTCTGTGACTTTTTCAGCCGCCTGAGAAGCTCGCGGGGGGAAAAGTTCGGAAACGGCAGAGAAGCCCGCAATCTGCTGGTGAACGCAAAGCAGAAGCATGCTCAGAGGATAAGCGGATTTAAGAAAAAAACTGCAAAAATGCTCACGGTTCTGGAAATAGAGGATATCTCGTCGGCTGCTGAGGATATGCTGTCCTCCGAGCTTTCAGACGGCTTCGTTCACAGGACCATTGGTTTCTGAATACACGGGGAGGGATAAATGTGGATAATATCAGTCAGTTTGAATTTCTGACAAAAATAGAACACTGTGTCAATGATAATGGCTCTGCCGATGATTTTGCTGAGCTTGAAGGTGAGATGTTTTCGAAAAACTCCGTTTTGATCGAGAATCCGTTTATTACTGACGAGTATGATGAACTCGTGCTCAGCAGCACTTATAATTTTCTGTCCGTATTTGCCGAACGTTTCCCCGAAAGATTTCTCATACAGGATAATGCTAACATTTCGGACTCAGGTCCATTCATCTACAAGGCAATGCTGCGTGATATTTTTGCGGGCAGAAGGTCGGCTGAAACGCTGGCTGAAATTGTATTTGCGCCGTTTTTCCCTGATAGCTATTTTAATGAAGCTCTGACTGCAGCGGTATTAAGCGGGAACGACAGCTTTTTTGAATATTTTATTCAGAAGGTTGAAAATCCGGTGCGTTACGTAAGCAAATCAATATACATGTATTTCACGGATCACGGCATGTATGACCATATCGAAAGAATATTCAGAGGAGCTTCCCGGGAGGAAATATTAGCTGTCTGCCGCAATTCGATAGGACAGCTGCTGCGACAGGTAGATATTAAGTGCAAAAAAATGCCGGTAGAGTATCTGTACGAGCTTACCGGATATCTTCCGGGAAATGTCAGCGCAGAAGAACGTTCCAGGATTGTGATCGGTATCATGGAGGAGGTTAATGATTGGGAAGCATCTATATTTTCGGATAGGAGGAATATGCTTGTACGGACAAACAAAACAGAAAAACACTGGGGTGTGGACACATGGAAATATATGAATGAACATGGAATAAAAATCCGTTCGCTGGATTTTCTTTTTGGCAATAAGCTCAGATTCAATATATCCGATGAGAAAATCCTCTCGATACTTAGTCTTATCCAGGAATACATTGTTCCTATTCTTGAGGACAAGCTCATTATTACCGAAAAATTCTATGCTTTTCTGAGCAAAAGCCAGCAGGAGTTAGTGATTCGGTTTGTTGAGCTTATAGGAGCAGACAGAGTTTACATGGATTGCACCGATAAAAACTGCAGCTTTTTTTGACGATGAATTTTTTAACGAAAATACTGACGGTGATATGAAGGCACGTTCACTGGCAAAAACAGGTGTTCATGTGATATTAGACGATGACATACGCAACAGCTATTATGTCTCCAAGCTTCTGTTAGATGTCCAATGTCTGGGATATATGCTGGACGGAGCTGCTCTGACAGATGAACAGATAGATACGCTTATTGATATATGCGTCGAGAAAAAACTGTTTGACGCCATGAATGCTGTCAGAAAATATGTTGACAGGAAGATTTCTTCAAAATTGAAAAAATAACCGCAGAAACATCTTGTATAATATGATCATAGGATAAAAAACATCAAAAAACAGGAGGAATTTATTATGACAAATTCAATTACCGCTTCCGGAGGAAGACACAGCGTTACTATCGCACAGGCAAAGGAGCAGCTTAAGATGATCTGCCGCACCTATCTTGAAAAGGATAGCTCGGGTCAGCCTATTATCCCCGTGAACAGACAGCGTCCCATTATGCTTATGGGTCCTGCGGGCATTGGAAAGACTGATATCCCCAGGCAGGCAGCTAAGGATATGGGTCTGGGCTATGTTTCCTACTCAATCACTCACCACACCAGACAGAGCGCCCTCGGACTTCCCAAGATCGTTTCCAGAAGCTACAACGGAGAGAATATCTCCACCACAGAATATACCGCCAGCGAGATAGTTACCTCGGTAAGAGACGAGATCGAACGCACGGGCAATCCTGAAGGGATTCTCTTCATCGACGAGGTGAACTGTGCTTCTGAAACACTGGCTGCTCCCATGCTGCAGCTTTTCCAGAACAAGACCCTCGGACAGAGCAGAATACCTGACGGCTGGATACTGGTCATGGCGGGAAATCCTCCCGAGTATAACAAGAGCGTCAAGGAATTTGACGCGGTTACAAGAGACCGTCTCAGAGTTATCAACATAGTGCCCGACAGCGAGGCATGGCTCAGATATGCGTCAGAAAATAAGCTGCACCCCATAATCACAGCATACATAACCTCTGACAGCAGCAAGATATACTCCTTTGACGAAAATGATAACAGCATCGTTACTCCCAGAGGCTGGGAGGAGCTGTCCATAACTCTTACAGCCTTTGAAAGAAACAGCTTCCCTGTGACTATCGACCTTATCGAGCAGTATCTCGCCGTTCCTACGGTGGCAGCCGAATTTTTCGACTATTACCGCCTTGTCAAGGAAACCATATCCGAAGAGGAAATAGATCTTATCGTCAGCGGAAAGGCCTCCGCGGATATGATATCCCGGCTTAAGGGCTGCAACGTGGGGATACGCTTTATGCTTATTGAGTGTATGAAGAGAAGGCTTCATATGGCAGCAGTTTCTGGTGATCTTCGACTGGCTTCGGAGATGATGGATAATATATCCGATTTTGTGGAAAAGGTCTACGGAAAGAACGGCGAAATAGAGATATTTATGAGCGGTATCCTTGTGGACGGCGATATTGTCAAGGCTGCGATAGCCTCTCGCAATCAGCGCTTTGGCGTTTATCTGGACAACGTTACCACCGCGGAGACTAATATCAAGAAAAAGCTTAAAAAGACTGCAAAGCAGTAAGGAGCTGATAATATGCGCGATAAAAATTCCTTTACACCCGATGAGCTTGAGCTGGCAGCGGAGATAATCAGCCACACGATCCGCAGGACCACAATGGAGCTCTCCTTTCTACAGCGGGCCGTTTACTCGCTTAAAACGGAGCCTGCGGACGAGGTGGAGACCATATGCTCGGATTATGAATATCTCTATTATAATCCCAAGTGGGTCATCAGTATGTACACCAAAAATAAGGACAAGCTGATAAATGCCATAATCCATACTGTGCTGCACAGTCTGTACCTTCACCCGTCAATGACGTCGGAAAAGGATGATGTTTTTGATACGGCAGCTGACTTTTCCGTGTTCTGCATGATGAAGTCTGCTGATCTGCTCAGTGGCATGTCTTCGGTGGAGAGTGACATAGATAAGTTCATCGACAAGTATAAAGTAAGCTCCACAGCCGAGCTGTACGAGCTTGCAGAATCAGATGTCAAGGCGTTTGGCAAGATGTTCTCCATAGTGTCAAAGCTTAAGTCTGACGATCATCAGATGTGGTACACCAGACGGGAAAAAAATCAGCAGAATAGGCTGGACGCTCCTGAGATCAGCGGAGATGCTGCCCCTTTGGAAGAAGCTCCTGAGCAGAAGGGCAGCGACATCTCAGCTGCGGCAGCGATCTCTGAGGCGGAACAGAGCTGGTCATCACTGCTGTCCCATGCGAAGGTGAGCGCTCGCAGCGAGTGCTTCGGCAGCAAACACGGAAATATGTTCATGGAAATAAAAAAGCCTGACCGGTTCAGCAGGTTTTCTTATCTGGAGTATATCCGCCGGTTTGCAATACAGGAGGTCATGTCTGAGGACCCTGATACCTTCGACCTTATGATGTACACCTGGGGCATGGATAATCTGGGGGACACTCCGATAATTGAATTCAGCGAGACCCGTGAGCAGTGCAGTGCTACGGATATAATCATCGCCATAGATATGTCGGGCTCCTGCGGCGGAGATATCGCAGTCAATTTTCTGCGGCAGATATACTCCCTTTTCGAGCAGATGAACATTCGCAGCTCAGTTAATATCCACGTGGTGACCTTTGATACCTGTATCATCAGCAAAAAGGTGATACGTTCCCGCAAAGACGCATACGAGCTTATTAAAAACTATAGGGGGAGTGGCTGGGGAGGCACCGATTTTACCTGTGTATTTAATTATGCGGATAGCTTTTCTAAGGAAAATCACGGAAAAAGACTTAAAGGACTGTTTTTCTTCTCGGACGCAATGGGCATGTTCCCCGGCACAAAGCCCAGCTACAGAACGACGTTCTTCATTCCCGAGAACAGCAGCTTTGGCGCAGGTACATTCTGGGAGCCAGATGTTCCTGACTGGGTAGAGATGGTCCATTACAAGGACTGAGGAGGACAAATGTGACAGAGCTTCAGGAAATGATGCTATGCTATATCCCGTCGGAGACTACAGAGATAGACGTAATTTCAAGAGAACATGAGCACATGGGCGTACTTTGCGCCGAATTATGGAAGGAGAATAAATATGTGCAGAGAAATTAAGCATAAGAAGTATCTTGACATCGAAAGATTTACCGATAAGCTTGCTTTCGGTTTCAGCGCGGGAGACGATATCCTCATCGAGGAAAAGATCGACGGTTCAAATGCAAGCTTTCTCTATGATGAGGAGTCTGACAGCATCATCGCTTTTTCAAGAAATTATCAGTTAGACGAGGAAAATGATCTTCGGGGCTTCTGGGGCTGGACTCAGAGCCTTGACAAGGAGCTTGTCAAAAAGGTCATTGGCACGTCAAAGAAGGTTTTCGGAGAATGGCTGGTCCCTCATACGGTGAAATATCCTGAGGAATGTTATCAGAAGTTCTACTGCTTCGACGTGTGGGATATCGAAAATAACAAGTATCTCACTCAGAACGAGGCAATGGAGATAGCCGAAGCGCTGGGACTTACCTTCGTACCTGTTTTCTATTCCGGAAAATTCACGAGCTGGAACGATATCAAGGGATATGTGGGAAGGACCGCTCTCGGCGGAGAAGAGGGCGAGGGTATCGTAGTCAAGAACATGTCCTCCCTGAATAACGATGAGATACGTTGCGTGTTTTACACGAAGCTTGTCAGTGATAAGTTCCTTGAGGTACACGACGTCAAGAAGTTCAAACAGAAAAAGGAAAAGGATCCTGATATGTATAAGCTGTCCCCGGATATGGAGATAGCAGCTATGGTAGTGACCAGAGCTCGTGTGGAGAAGATACTCAATAAAATGGTGGACGACGGCATTATCCCCGAAAACTGGGGCAGGAACGACGTGGGCACCATTATGAAGAATGCGGGCAGGCTCGTATATGAGGATTGCGTGAAGGAGGAGCCCGAGATCGTAGCAAAGGCGGAGGATTTCGGAAAGGCATGCAGTGCCACCATCGTCAGAGTGCTTAAGAAGATCGTGCTGGACAGATAAGCTCGTCTGAATGAAAAATCGCTGTCGCGGATAGCTGCGGCAGCGATTTTTGTTGAGTATATCAAAGCTGTGTAGGCTCCCTGTCATAGGTCTGCAGAAGCTTTTCGGCAGCCTCCTTCATCTCCTGGCGCAATGACGGCGGAGAGAGTATCTCACAGCCCCAGCCGTATTCCAGTGCCCACATCTTCACCCCTGACAGCGAGGTGTTCATAATATCCACCTGCACATGAGAGGCGTCTATATCATTGATGAGCACGTCAAAGCCGAAGGTGTCTATGACGTTATTTATCAGGCTTCTGTCGCATATCATTGAGACTGAGTGCTTGGACAGGTCGCTATACATCACAGGATTTTTATTCTTATAGGTTATCTCGTTGAATTTTTCTTCGGGCAGCTGTGCCTTATGCTCGGTACATTTTACCTCTATCATGCGGTCAACGCGGTAATTGATATAAACGGGACCTTTTTTCGGATTAAAGGAATAGGTCACAAGATAGTAATATCCATTGGTCCACATGAGCTTTACCGGATTGACCTCTCTCACATCAGGGTCGTTCTTATCGCAGGAAAACTTCGGGTGCTTGACCACCAGCTCCTTTTTGGAGTTGTATTCGCAGTATTTGAATCTTACTGTATTTATGGGCTTTTCATAGGAGCGGTCGTTATCCTCGCGTATTGCTTCCTTATCGGATTCGGTCAGCTCACGTATGTATTTTGTAGTTGAAAGAGCCTTGCTTATCTCCTCGATATTTTCGTAATAGGTGCCATTATATTTTATGGCAGACACCTTGCGGGGATCGTAAAGCTCCTGATTATATTCCGGGGTGAGCTGGTTGAGACCGTAGATGATATCCTTTGTGACCTTCGGGTCAGCGAAGGAATATACTGCGATAGCGTCTCGGAGTATCTTTATCTGTGTCTCGGACAGCGGGCCCTCAACATAATATCTTCTTATATCTCTTTCCTTGCTCTTGGGAACATTCGGACAAGGTTCCGCATACAGCTTGAGCCCGTAATAAAATATGCTGTTTTCGCTTTTTTCGGCTTTTTCCACCAGCTTATCAAGGGTGCGATACACGTTATACACCGTGCTGTCAGAAAGATCGCTTACCATATCCGTGTCATATTTTAGCTTGTACATAGCCGCATAGATCTCTCTTCCCGAAACCTTATGCCCCTCCGAGGAATTATCAATAAGAAATTGAATGATATCCTTTTCGGAAATAGATTTATCTTTATTAGAATCAGACATTTTTTTTCGCCTCCGCGCGCATCACTTTATCACATTATATCATGGTAGATGCTGATTGTCAAGAAAATAATAGCAGGCGAGCTTCGATATTGAACGCCGCCTGCTGTACAAAAAATATTATCAGGAAAAAGCCGTGCGGTCAGAAGCCGCCTCCGCCGTGTGTGGTGTCAGATGAAGAGATGTGTGTATCAGAGCCGCCCGAAGTGCTGTCGTCTGCCTTTTCTGTGGCATCAACGTGGGAGTAAAGGAATATATCACGGGCCTTATTCACCTTAAGACTGTCCTTCTTTACATAATCGGCGGCCTGATACTGGCTCTTCACCGACTTTAACTGTGCTCTCATTATTCCCGTTGCGATAAGTGCTATCACAAGACCTATACCGAGAGATATCAGAAGATTTCTCACGAGAGGAAAATCTCCCTTGGGCAGGCTGCCCACATCATAGGGTGTGCCGCTATCTGCCTGAGTGATAAAATCATCGCACAGTGTGACAAATTCCAAAAAGGCTGTCTCATATTCACCCTCTAAAAGCGCGGGAGTTATCTGTCTGCCAATGTACTGGATACCCTCGTCAGTAAATGCTGTGATACCGTAGCCGGTGGTGGATATCCAGCTGTTCCCCTGTGAGTATGTACTGTCGGGAATGTTCACCAGAAGCAGTAAACCGTCATTATTTTCGCCAAAGCCGTACCCGTTGTAATCATAGAAGTCATCTGCATATTCCATGAGAGATTTTCCGTCCGTTGAATCAATGGTAACGACAACAACGTCCATTTGCTGTCTTTCGCTGACTTCATCAAGGTAGGAAAGCAGGGAAGACTCCTCATCATCGGTCAGCACATCTGCCATATCAGCAAGTCTTGTGGGTTCGCTCAGGATAATTGTGGAGTTTTCACCGATCGTATGCTCTATATCCTCCGCAGCAGCGGTGATTCCGAGAGCACCTGCCAGTGCAAGTGTGAGCATAAAAGCTGTAATTATCTTTTTCATTATCCGCACCTCCTTACAGCAGCCACAGCAGATAGCTTATTCCAAATGCCACAGCGCCAATCAGAGCGGTCAGTCCGATAAGCCATTTCCAGTATGCTGATTTATCAACGGGAAGATCTCCCACGAGCTTTCCTGTCTGTCCATTCATTGCAAAGGTATATTTCTGATCGTTCCATGTGGTGTTGAGTATCCACACAGGATAGAGCGCATATTTTGCCTTACCGTTGTTCAGTTGAATGGCTGTGGATTCGGGTATGCAGGTATCATATCCGATAACAGTGGAGGCAAAGGCCTGCTCGGTGCTTTTTTTGATTCGTTCGTTAGCGCGGTCGATGCTGTGTTCAGCGTCCACGTCGTACTTATCCGCCATATAGCCTGCCAGATAGGCGGTCTTGAAATCCACTGCCTCAGAGAAATCGAAGGGCTCGATAGATTCCATGAGCTCAGCCTCCATTTTTGTGGATCCGTCCACAGGAACATGCTCAAAGGCCAGGGCGCCCTCACGCATCACCAGAAAATAGCTTGTTTCCGTATAGTTGTAGCGACTGTCGCTCCAGAAGCGAGTCTTAGTGGCCTTGTAGCGTATCTCAGCGTCAGCATCAGCGTCAAACAGCCAGAAGGGAACATATACACCCTTGATCTCGTCGATATGATTCTGATCCTTGAATATCTTCGGCAGCAGTCTTTTTCCCTTGTAATGCTCGTTCAGAGCCTTCTTTGCGGCTTCCTTATCCAGCTTGAAGGGGATAACGTAATCGGGCTTTAGTGCACCGGAGAACTGTCCTGTCATAACCACAGGACTGCCGCAGTAGGGGCAGGCTGTGGCAGCAGTATTTTCATCGCCCACGATCTCGCCGCCGCATGATTTACATACATATGCCTTCAGGCCGTCAGCCTCACCATTGTCCCACTGTGAGCCTGGGGAGGTCTCCCACTGCATATCGTCCTCCTGCATATTGTTCAGCGCTTCATCATAGGAAGCAAGAGCTTCCGCTTCAAATTCGGTGCCACAGTAGGGACACTGAAGCTTCTGCGAGTTGGGGTCAAAAGCAATTTCTCCGCCGCAGCACGGACATTTGTACTCCATTAATTCGGACATAACCTTCACTCCTTACATTTTATCATTTTGAATTTATCGTAAAAAAATATCTGTTAATTATATTGTACCATATCTGTCAAGTACCGGGGAAAAAACATGAAAAGATATATTTTTTGTGAAACAATTCGTTTTTTGTAGTGACATTTCTGATATTTTCGTTTATGTTTATAATGTATTCATGGCAGGTCTATAGGAAAAATGGTCTTGAAAGGATTATAGCGTATGAGAAAAAATATTGTTAGGGTAGTGGCTGTTTTGGGCATTTTATCGGTGATAGGGGGACTGTTCTGCGGCTGCGGAGCAAAGGCTCCCAAGGAAAATGAAAATACCTTTAACAAGGCTGATTATCTGTCAGATACGGATTTTCACGGGATATATTATCACCATGACAGTATGGAGCGGGAGCTTATCAGCGAATGCTTTAGCTCAGCCGACCATATCTCCGATGTCGAAGCTGATATGAGCTGTAAGCTTTCCGAGGACAGCGTGACAAAGCTCAGAGAAACTATAGCAATGTACCCCGTGCTTTCCTGGGACTGATTTAGAGAGAGTCGTTCTGCGGACCATGATATGCTGGACGGAGGTGACAGCTTTCAGTTCGAGCTTGTGCTTGATGACGGAACGGTCATCAATGTAGAAGGTTCATATGCTCACCCTGAGCAGTTTGATGAGTTCATCCTTATAATCCTCGATATATGCATGAGCAGAGAGTAAATATCCCCGAATAATAACCAAAAGCCTGTCGATGAAAGCGGGCTTTTTCCTTTTGTATATGATGCTTTACATATCCTTCCTGACGAAAAGTACCCCGAATGTACCTGGTCCGCAGTTGCTGGAGATTGTGGCAGAAGCATCTGTAACGGTCAGCTTGTCAAATTTGCAGTAATTATTTACCTCCTCGGTTATTGCTTTCAGCATTTTGATGCTGCAGCTCGAATGAGTGACAAACGCACTTCTTTTGTCGATGTTATTTTTGCCTTTAAGGGTTTGTCTCACATAATATCTGCATGCTGATTCATAGCTTCCGATGATAATGGTTTTCAGCTTAAGATCGCCGTTTTTCATGGCAAGCACAGGGTGGATATTCAGAGCGGTGCAGAGCTTTTTTACATAAGAGGGAACCAGTCCGTTTCTGTACAGATAATCGGCATTTTTTGCAAGGAAGCTGGTGTAGACCCGTGCTTTCAGGTCTTCAAGCTCAGACAGTATCTTATCGGCAGTGCAGCCCTGATTTGCAAGCTCTGCTGCTCGAAGAACGAGAAATCCCATTCCTGTAGAAAGATGCTCCGAATCAAAAATGTGGACCCGTTTACCGTTGTCGCCCATGAGCTTCACAGCCTTCTCCGCATTTTCGCAGGAATGGCTTATATGTGAGCTGATAGCCACATGAATGACCTCGTCGTATCTTCTGAGATTTTTCTCAAAGGACTTCCTGTATACCTCGGGAGGAGGTGGTGCTGACTCTGTTTTGCCGCCGTTTTCCATATGATCAATAACATTTTCCGCTGTGATCTCGTCCGTATCGGTAAATACTCCGCTTTCGGTCTCTACCAGAAAATACAGGATATCAACTCCCCAGTTGCGCAGAGTGCTTTTGGGCAGATCGCAGACGCACTCAGTAAGAATACCGACCTTTTTCTTTTCCAGAGCCATTTCTTATTTTCCTTTCCGATGATCACATCTTTATTTTTTCAGAAATTGCGGCTGCCTTTTCAGCTGCGCTGTCGTACTCGAAATCATCTACATCAGCCTTAACACCGTCAAACAGAGGCCTCAGAGCAATATCTCCCACAGCATACTGCGAAGCCTCCTCGCAGATTTTTGCGACCTCGTCTCCGTCGAACATCTCACAGGCGGACTTTATCTTTTCGATAAATTCTCCTGCCTTTTCCGCAGTTATCTGGGTAAGTGAGCTCTTGTCGGGTTCTGCGGGGGCTTCCTCGACAGTGGGAGCGGCTATGTTCAGGTAATTTCGTCCCAGCTCAGCAACCTTAAGATACATGTCAAGCATAGCGCTGTTCTTTTCCTCGATAAGGCTGTAATTTCCCGCCTTTCCTGCCAGCTCCAGCTCCTTTGCAAGCTCGGAGAGCGGCTTTGAACCAATGGTCAGCGATGAGCTTTTCAGCGCATGCACCTCGATAACATAGTTTTTCCAGGACTTCTCGTTGAAAAGCTGCTGTATCTGAGCATGCTTTTCAGGAGCCTTGCGGACGTAGACCTCCAGTATCTCGTTATATGCGTCCATATCTCCGCCTGTGTAGAATACTCCCGTTTCGGAGCTCAGGAGCTCTGACTGGATAGAGGGCTTTTCCTTTGGCGGCTCTTTTGGCTTTTCGGTTTTCCTGCGCTCCTTTGCGGGAACACGCTCGCTTCTGGGAGAGGGCGCCTGTATGAGCTCCCTGGGCAGCCAAGTCTTAAGTACGCGGTCCAGAGCAGAAAGCTCGATAGGCTTTGCAATGAAATCGTTGAGGCCAGCCTCGATATACATATCTCTTACGCCGTTCACAGCATTTGCTGTAAGGGCGATGATAGGCAGATTCTTATAGTATGTGCCCTCCATGCTTCTTATAGCCTTTGTGGCCTCGATGCCGTCCATTTCAGGCATCATATGGTCCATGAATACGATGTGGATGTCCTTTGAACGGAGCATAGAAATCGCTGCACGTCCGCTGTCCACGGTGAGCACCTGCATATGATAGGGACGCATAAGTCCCACAGCTACCTTAAGGTTGATGATATTGTCATCAACGATAAGCACACGGGCCTTGGGAGCCACAAAGCGCACATTGGAGCTTCTCCGCTCGTTGATATTGGCAAGGAGCTTTTCGTTGTTGAATACGGAAACAGCTGTCATCACATAGAAGGGCTTGAAGATGCACTTCATTCTTGAGGGCAGCTCTATGGCGTTCAGTCTGTCCTGGACCACAACTACCTCCGTATCGCCGGACAGACCCTCCAGGAAATCGCGGTTTGCGGTATATTCCTCCCTGCCTGTGAAAAGGTGGGTATATTTTTTCTCGGAGACTGCTCTGCGCAGCGCGGCAATGCAATCGAACATCTCAAAATCGGTGTTAAGCTCTGTCCGAAGCTCGGAAATGAGGGCTGCGTATTCCTTGGTGACCCTCGGCATCTCAAATTTTGTCATGTCGATGTAGCAGGCTGCATGTATCTTTTCGGGCTCCTTTATGGAGACGAAGGGGTCACTGTTCGATACCTTAAGAGGTACTACAAAACGAAACTCCGAGCCTGAGCCCTCAACGCTGGATACGTTGATAAAGCCGCCCATGCTGGTGATAAGATTTCTGGAAATTGCCAGTCCCAGTCCTGCGCCCTCAACGGAGCGATTTTTCTTTGTGTTTATCTGCTGGAAGCTGTTGAACAGCTTTTCAAGCCCCTCGGGGGAGATGCCTATTCCCGTATCCGCTACAGATACGGAAAGATTTATGCCATAGTCGTGCTTTGTCTGGGAGACCCGTATCACCACGCAGCCGCGGTTTGTAAATTTTATGGCATTTGTCACAAGATTTATCATTACCTGACGTATCCTGAGCTCGTCGCCCACAAGTCCCACAGGTATGTCGGGGTCGCATTTCACGATTATCTCAATGGGCTTGTCGCCCTTTCTTGTGATTGCCATGTTTATCACGTCATTGAGCGTGGAGGCAATGTTAAATTCCTCGGAGATGAGCTCCATTTTTCCCGATTCTATCTTGGAGAAATCCAGGATATCGTTTATAATGGAGAGCAGGCTCCGTCCGGAATTTTGAATGTTGAAGCAGTAGTCTCTTACGGTATCGCTTATGTCGCTCTCACGGAGGATAAGCTCGCACATTCCCACAACAGAGTTTAGCGGTGTTCTTATCTCATGGCTCATATTGGCGAGAAAGTCGCTTTTTGTGTTGTTTGCCTGCTGAGCCATAACGATGAGGTCGTCCTGTTTTTTTCTGACCTTCCATAGGGTGTAGTTGATGTAGATGCACACTATCGTCTCAAAGAAGTACACCATGGGAAATCTCAGCAGATAGGTGTCGGAATAGGCATATCCCAGCTCATGGAGCGGCGACCACATATATACTGCGGTGATGATTCCCATTAGGATACTGCATCCTCCGCCGTAAAACAGCCTGTAAAAGAATATCCCTATGGGAGGCACAAGCAGCAGCCAGACGATACTGAAGCCGTCCTTGCCGCCTGTCACCACGAAGTACATCATCATAACGGCCACAGCAGTCAGTGTGTTGATGCTGAGCGCTGAAAAGCTCTTCCATTTTTTGTACACAAGATAATTGATGATGAACCATGCGCTCATCACGCCGGTTATTGCCACCATAACAGAAGACTTTGTCACAATATTTACGATGCACATGAACAGGCTGATGAAGCCTAAGGTGATAGTCAGTATGCCAATGGTCCTGATGTCGGTTTTTTCTGCGTCCTTTTTCAGCTCTTTTAAAAGTTTAAGCATGATTTACCTCCCGTCCCGATAACTACAGAATTTATGAAAAATATTCATCGGCTGCCCCTTCAAGATTTTCTGTAGCTCTTCGGTACATTTTTATAAAGCTGCTATGATTTTCGGCGATATAGCTCATATCATTGCTCTCGGCGGCGCTCATCAGCTTTGAAGCTGCTTCCGCCAGCTCTGTGAGACCGACAAGCTCTGCATCAGCCTCCGCCTTTTCCAGATTTACGCGGTAGCTTCTCAGGTCCTTGAAATTATAATCCAGCTCAAGATCGTTGCATCTGTTGTTGTCGCAGAAATCGTAAACTGCATTCATATATTCGTCCGGGTCGGAGCCCAGAGCTTCGAGAGCACCTTCGATGTCAAGCCTGGAGCCCACATCCGCAGAGGACCTGGCTGCGTCTTCGGGGGAGCTGCTTCCGTCTTCGTTTTCGGCAATTTTTATCATATCTCTGCTTATATGGCTGAAAAGGCATTTTTCGATATCATGTCCAGTGAAGGGCTTGGAGAGATAATCGTCAAAGCCTGCTTCAAGGTAGGTCTGCTTTGCGCCATGGATAGCATTTGCTGTCAGTGCAACAAATACTGTTCCCACGCCCAGCTGCTCCTCCTTGATTTTTTTCAGGGTCTCAATTCCGTCCATTTCGGGCATCATATGGTCAAGGAAAACAATGTCGTAGATATTGGACTTTAGCAGCTCTATGCAGTCCTTTCCGCTTGAAGCCGTCTCCACCTTTGCAAGAGTGCGCTTAAGAAGGCTCTTTGCCACCAGCAGATTGGTCTCGTTATCGTCAACGACCAGTATCCGCACATCAGGCGCAGTCTTTGAAGCGTTTTCGGAAATGCTTTCTGCGGAGGCCTTGAAGCGGAGCTCATAATTGCCCATAGGCTCTGCGTTGACTATCTTCTGCTCCACAACAAAGGAGAACGTGGAGCCAACTCCGTAAACACTGGAAACGTTCAGCTCACTGCCCATCATTTTCAGCAGCTGGGAAACGATAGTTATTCCGAGTCCCGTGCCCTCGATGCTGCGGTTCTTTTCCTGATCGAGTCGCTGGAAGGAGGTGAACAGCTTGTCCATATCCTCTTCCTTGATGCCTATTCCCGTATCGGACACGCTGACCTCCAGGCGCACCATTCCGTCCTCTATCTGGATAGCGTTCATTTTAAGGCGGACATAGCCCTCAGGAGTGTATTTAACCGCATTTGTAAGAATATTGGTGATTATCTGTCTCAGTCTCACATCGTCGCCGAAAAGCACCGAGGGAATCTTTTCGTCTATCTCGGGAATGAAGCGGAGATTTTTCTTTTCCGCTCTTACCTTTATCATGTTCACGATATCGTTCACAAGGGAGCTGACATCGTATTCCACAGGAACAATCTCCATTTTGCCCGATTCAATCTTGGACAGGTCGAGGATATCGTTTATAATGGAAAGCAGTGTTCTGCCTGCGCTCTGAATATTGGCGGCATATTCCACTATCTGCTTCTCGTCGGATTCGCGCATGATCATCTCGTTCATACCGAGAACAGCGTTGATAGGAGTTCTTATCTCATGGCTCATGTTAGCGAGGAAGTTGTTCTTGGCCTTGTCGGCGCTTATAGCCTTGTCGGCGGCCTCCTTAAGCTCTCTGTTGACCTTTGCCTGCCAGCGGGTAAGGCTGTTCATTATTGCATTTACGATGATTATGCAGAGCAGGAACACTCCTATGTATATCAATTCGGAATAAATAGCGCTGCCCATGATATACATCTGGTCCTTTACAACGAATACATTAAAGCCGGAGATATCCTCCTTCATTGCAAGGCAGAGCTTTGTGCCGCCATCGTAATCGGTTATATTAACATAATTTCCGTCGATTTCCGAAAGGACGCTTCTGTAGCAGATGTCCGCAGCATTGACGGAATATCCGGGCTTCATCTGATATTCCTCGTAAGGGTGATTGAGGATATTTCCTTCAATATCGGTAAGGAATGCGTATCCGGTATCGGTATAGCTTTCGCCCAGGATTCCTATCAGCTTGTCAAGATAATAGTCGATGCCGAGGACTCCGATAAAATTGCCCTTTTCGTCATAGACTATCTTGCTTAGGGTGGTGCAGTAAAGACCAGTCTGTTCATCGAGGTAGGGCGCAGAAACGTTGAAATTATCGCCGGAATCTATGGTATCGACGTACCACTGTCTTTCCTCAACATGCCAGTTATCATCAGGCTCCCAGCCGTTGTTCATTATTACGGTATGTTCCCATTCGGGGTTGCATACGTAGGCTACGGAGATGTCGTCATGATTTGAGACCACGCTGTCCAGATATGCTACTGCCGCGCTGTAATTATCGGTAAAGCCCGGCTGGGAGGCGATACTGTCAGCTATCACGTCCAGTACGGTCTTATTTGTAAGAGCCCATTCCTTTACCTGATTCAGGTAAAGTGAGGTCTCGTTATACATTTTCAGGTCGATAAGCTCACTGTTTGTTTTTGTGTTGAAGAAGAATGCGAATATTCCGGTGGCAAGAAGCACAATGGTCACAAGAGCTATTCTTATCCTGTGATTTACGGGGCTCTTGTTCAGATTCTGGTTATCCTGTTTCGATTCTGTGCTGTCTGCCGTGGAAAAATCTGCGATGCAGTCGTCCAGCATGCGGCCAAGCTCCTTGGCGGAGTCGCCTATCTCAGCGCCTGTTTCGCTGTTGTCTTCATTGGTGCTGACGAGGATATCGGCACGGTTCATTATCTTTGAAAGGGGGCGCCTGAGCTCCAGGCTCAGATTTTTCAGATACTCATTTTTAGCTTCCAGTTCCTTTTCCGCTGCGGCCTTTTTGCGGCATATGTATACGAAGAACACTGCCAGTGCCACTGCAAAGACTATCATTATCAGGGTGATGTACAGCGAGTTTCCGCTGAGCAGCTCCGAGGTGTCGCCGCCCTTTACGCACACGATAAGGTACCAGTCATAGTTTGTCTTAGCGGAGAAAACGTTGTATTTTACGCCGTCTGCGGTGTAATCGAAGGAATTTCCATAAAGCATGAATACTTTATTGACAAGCTCATAGTAGAAGTTCAGCTCACGGTAGTCCTTGCCCACATATTCGGACTGAGAATGTCCGACTATCATTCCGTTGTCGTTGACGATAAGACTTGTTCCCGAACTGTTGGAGTTCATTTCCTCGATATACTGCTGTATGCCGCTGAGATTGAAATCCAGTCCCACAACGGTGGAGCCGTCCGACAGCAGCTTGGAGATACTGTAGCACATTTCGCCTGTGCTTGCGTCGATATAGGGCTCGGTAACGTTTACAGCGCCCATGCGCTTCTTTGCGCCCACATACCAGGAGCGTTCGTCGAGCACGAAGTTATCGTCGGGGACAAAATCGTCGATATAGAGCTCGCCGTTATAGGCAGCATATGCGCTAAAGCAGCTTCCGTCCGCTCTGCTGCTGATATCGGCGATGGTCTCGGCGCAGAAATAGCCTTTTAGCAGCTCGGAGGTATCACCTCCCGAAGCAATCAGCTGTTCCACCTGCATAGCCACGCTGTCCAGCAGACATTCCGAACGGTAAAGGCTTGTATCCACGCGGCCTGCAATGCTGCTGAGCCTCATCTGGCCCTCAGCCTCTATACGCTGGGTCTCGGTGTGTTTTATCATTGAAACGTTAAGTACGATTATTATGCCAAGAATAGTTATGATGATCAATAATGCTGTACGATAACTGCTGCTCAGTTTCGGCTTTTTTTTCTTCAACCTGATCAGATCCTTTTTTGAATATAATATCTTATTATAAATTATAATGTTTTTTTACCAAAGTGTCAATAAAAATAAGCACAATCGGCATTTTTTTACATCAGAGGTCAATTTTTTTCTGTTTTCGGCCTTTGTTTTGTTAATATTGTATATGGGGACCCGGAGACTGAATATTGCATTATTTTTCTGTTTGTGATATAATGTATTTCATTGATATCAAAAGCATAGGAAGTGACAAAATGTATAGGATATTTATAGTGGAGGACGAGCCTGTTATTGCGGAAACTGTGAAAAATCATCTGGAAAGGTGGGGCTATGAGGTGCGATGCGCCGATGACTTCAAGGACATAATGAGTACCTTTTCAGAGTTTTCCCCTCAGCTTGTGCTCATGGATATCGGGCTGCCATTTTTTAATGGCTTCTACTGGTGTGCGGAGATACGCAGGGTATCAAAGGTGCCTGTGGTATTTCTGTCGTCGGCCTCGGATAATATGAACATAGTCATGGCAATGAATATGGGCGGTGATGATCTGATCCCGAAGCCCTTTGACCTTTCGGTGCTGCTGGCGAAGGTGCAGGCTATCCTGCGGAGGACCTACGATTTCAGTGGGGGAGTGAACATCATCGAACATAAGGGAGCAGTGCTGAATATCTCCGATGCATCCCTTACATACAGCGGTGAAAGGATAGACCTTACGAAAAACGAGTACCGCATACTGCTGACTCTTCTTGAAAACAAGGGGAAGGTGACGAGCCGGGAGCTGCTTATGAACAAGCTCTGGGAGACGGACAGCTATGTCGATGAAAACACTCTGTCCGTAAATGTGTCGAGACTGCGGAAAAAGCTTGAAGGTGCGGGACTCTTAGGCTTTATCGAAACCAAGCCCGGCATGGGATATATTGTGGAGTGAAAATATGGCAGGATATTTAAAAGCACATGTAAAAAGCATAGCTGTATGGCTGATAATTATCGCAGTATTTGCTGTGATTTTTGCCCTTTATGAGCTGCCGGTCTCTGCTGTCTGGTATGGGGCTGCAGTCAGCGGATTTTTCGGGCTGATATTATTCGTGGCAGACTACATATCCTTTCGTCGCAGAAGGAACGCCCTCAAAAAAGCAGCGGAGGAGCTCACTCTGACTGTCGATCATCTTCCCATGCCAGCAAGCGGCATCGAGGAGGACTATGACGAGCTTGTGCGGCTGCTGTTCGGGGAGCTGAAAAATGCGGAAAATGAAGGGGCTGTAAGGCTGGCGGATATGACCGATTACTATACCATGTGGGTACATCAGATAAAGACGCCCATTGCGGCGGCAGACCTTATCCTGCAAAGCATGGACTGTCCCGAAAAGGCGGAGCTGACCGAGGATCTGCAGCGGATAGAACAGTATGCGGAAATGGTGCTGTGCTATCTGCGGCTGGATTCGGACAGCACAGACTTCATAATCAAGGAATATGACCTGGACGGGATAATCAGACAGGCAGTGCGGAAATTTTCACAGCAGTTCATACGCAGACGACTGAGGCTTGTCTATTCACCTGTGGGAAAAACAGTGCTGACCGATGAAAAATGGCTGCTTTTTGTAATTGAGCAGGTCATATCAAATGCGGTCAAGTACACTCCCTCTGGCGAGGTGGAGATATACTGCGAGGAGCCTATGACCCTCTGTATCCGCGACACGGGGATAGGTATCGCGCCTGAGGATATCCCGCGGATATTTGAAAAGGGCTACACTGGCTGTAA
>CAMEYZ010000002.1 GCA_945947715.1 uncultured Clostridia bacterium
AAACCGCAGGTAAATTTTGTGCAGGTATACAAAATTTTTTCGGTAAACGATTTAACTTCCTGATTTTTATTAAAAATTAACAAAATCCTCTTGACAAGTAACCGATTACATAGTACAATAAGGGTAATGGCTCTTCGGCTTGTCCGAGGAGAAAATAGGTAATTATTAACGGACAAAAGTCCGGTGTTAAATGGAGGAACTCAAAATGAGCGAATTTTTCAAGGAAATCGGCAAGATCCCCTATGAGGGCAAGACAAGCACAAATCCTCTGGCATTTAAGTATTATAATCCCGATGAAATCATCGACGGAAAGCCTATGATAGAGCATCTTAAGTTCGCTCTTTCCTGGTGGCATACCATGGGCGGCGACGGTACCGATATGTTCGGCTGCGGCACCACCGACAAGTCCTGGGGCGAGTCCGATCCTACAGCAAGAGCTAAGGCTAAGGTAGACGCTGCTTTTGAGATCATGGACAAGCTTTCTATCGACTATTTCTGCTGGCACGACAGAGATCTTTCTCCTGAGTACGGCACTCTCGCAGAGACCAACGCAAAGCTGGACGAGGTAGTTGACTACGTCGCTGAGAAGATGAAGGCAGACCCCTCCAAGAAGCTTCTCTGGGGCACAGCTAAGTGCTTCGATCACCCCCGCTTTATGCACGGCGCAGGCACATCTCCCTCCGCAGACGTTTTCGCATATGCAGCTGCACAGATAAAGAAGGCTATCGACTCCACCGTTAAGCTGGGTGGTATGGGCTATGTATTCTGGGGCGGCCGTGAGGGCTATGAGACTCTCCTCAATACCAACATGGCTCTCGAGCAGGACAATATGGCTCGTCTTATGAAGATGGCTGTTGATTATGCACGTTCTATCGGCTTCAAGGGCGATTTCTACATCGAGCCCAAGCCCAAGGAGCCCACAAAGCATCAGTATGATTTCGATACAGCAACAGTTCTGGGCTTCCTCCGCAAGTATGGCCTTGACAAGGATTTCAAGATGAACATCGAGGCTAACCACGCTACTCTCGCACAGCACACCTTCCAGCACGAGCTGAGAGTTGCAAGAGATAACGGTGTATTCGGCTCTATCGACGCTAACCAGGGCGATATGCTCCTGGGCTGGGATACTGACCAGTTCCCCACCAACATCTATGATGCTACATATTGCATGTACGAAGTAATCAAGGCAGGCGGCTTCACAAATGGCGGTCTGAACTTCGACGCAAAGGCAAGAAGAGGCTCCTACACACCCGAGGACATCTTCCACAGCTACATTGCAGGTATGGATACCTTTGCACTTGGCTTTAAGGCAGCAAGAGCACTTATCGCAGACGGCAGAATCGACAAGTTTGTTGAGGACCGTTATGCTTCCTGGAATACAGGCATTGGTGCAGATATCATTGCAGGGAAGGCAGATTTTGTATCTCTGGAGAAGTATGCGCTTGAAAAGGGCGAGGTAACAGATTCACTCACAAGCGGCAGACAGGAAATGCTGGAGTCCATCGTAAACAACGTGCTGTTCAGTCTCTGAGCAATCAGCTAATGATAAGTAACATATAAGCAAATAAAAATCACCAAAATGACCCCTGTAGCAATTGCAGGGGTCATATTTGAAATAAACCGAAAGGAAAAATTACCATGAGATATGTAATTGGCGTAGATTTAGGAACAAGCGGCACAAAAACTGTCCTTTTCGACGAAAAGGGCACAGTTATCGCTTCGGATACCATAGAATACCCTATGTATCAGCCGAAAAACGGCTATGCGGAGCAGGACCCCGAGGACTGGTATAATGCCGCAGTAAATACAATTAAAAATGTTCTGGCGAAAAGCGGCGTAAATGCTGCTGATATCGTGGGACTGGGCATTTCCGGCCAGATGCACGGACTGGTTATGCTGGACGAGAACAACGAAGTTATCCGACGCTCCATAATCTGGTGCGATCAGCGTACCGAAAAGGAAGTGGAGGAGATGAACCAGAAGGTCGGCAGAGAAAAGCTTATCGAAATAACAGCTAATCCTGCGCTGACAGGCTGGACTGCCGCAAAAATTCTCTGGGTGAGAAACAACGAGCCTGAGAATTATAAGAGATGCCGCCATATCCTGCTTCCCAAGGATTATGTCCGCTTCAAGCTGACCGGCGAGTATGCGACCGAGGTCTCCGACGCTTCGGGTATGCAGCTGCTGGACGTTCCTCACAGATGCTGGAGCGAGGAAATATGTAAGCTCCTTGATATTGATATGTCCATGCTGGCAAAGGTGTACGAGTCCTGCGAGATAACAGGCTATGTTACAGAGGCTGCTGCGGCTCTTACCGGTCTTAAGGCAGGCACTCCTGTTGCAGGCGGCGCAGGCGATAATGCTGCTGCTGCTGTAGGAACTGGCGTCGTTGAGGACGGCAAGGCATTCACAACTATCGGCACAAGCGGCGTTGTATTTGCTCACACATCAAAGGTATCTATCGACCCCAAGGGACGTGTTCATACATGCTGCGCAGCTGTTCCCGGAGCATGGCATATCATGGGCGTAACACAGGCTGCGGGACTTTCTCTCCGTTGGTACAGAGATAACTTCTGCAATGAGGAAATGCAGACCGCAAAGCTCATGGGCAAGGATACCTACGAGCTTATGACCGAGGAGGCAAACACTGTGCCTATCGGTTCGGACAGACTTTTATATCTCCCCTATCTCATGGGCGAGAGAACCCCTCATCTTGACCCCAACGCAAGAGGAATGTTCTTCGGCCTTTCCGCAGTACATACCAAAAAGCACATCCTCCCCCCCGCCCCCGAGGGCGTTTCCTATTCGCTCCGGGACTGTGTTGAGATATGCCGTGAGATGAACATCAATGTTTCTGATATGATGGCCTGTGGCGGCGGCGGAACCTCTCCCCTGTGGAGACAGATGCTTGCTGATCTGTACAGCTGTCCTGTAAAGACTGCGGCTTCGAAGGAGGGCCCTGCTCTGGGCGTGGCTATCCTTGCAATGGTTGCTGCGGGAGTATATAGCAGCGTGCAGGAGGCCTGCGCAGCTATCGTCAAGACCGACAAGGTACAGCAGCCCATCGAGGAAAATATCCCCGAGTACGAGAAATATTACCGCTTCTATACCAAGATATATCCTGCGGTAAAGGAGTGCTGCGGAGAATTAGCTAAGCTTTGATTTGAATAGAAAAAAGGGCGCAGCCGATTTGTGGCTGCGCCCTTGTGTGTTATATTGTGATTATTTTCCAAGACGGAGCATCTCATCAATGCAGACCTTAGCCTTTAAGCGCATATCCTCGTCGAGGATAATTTCCTCGCCGTCGGTGCCCTGTAAGCAGTGGAGAACGTCCGCAATGGTAGTGAGCTTCATATTGTGGCATACGCAGTCCTTTGACAGCGGATAGAAAAGCTTGTCGGGACATTCAATGCCCAGATGCTGAACGATGCTGTTTTCGGTGCCGATGATAAATTCCTTGGCGTCGCTCTTTTTAGCGTAGTCCATTATCTCGGTGGTGCTGCCGATAAAGTCCGCCAGAGCCGCAACGGAGGGCTGACATTCGGGGTGCACGAGCAGCTTCGCACCGGGGTGCTTTTCCATTGCCTTCTTAGCCTCCTGAGCGGTTATCTTCGCATGGGTAGGACAGCCGCCGCTTATAAGCTTTATCTCCTTATCGGGGAGCTGCTTTGCTATGTAGTCGCCGAGGTTGCAGTCGGGAATGAAAAGAATCTTGTCGTTATCCATTCGGCTGATTATCTTCACAGCCGATGAAGAGGTCACGCAGACATCACAGAGCGTTTTCAACTCAGCAGTGGTGTTGATGTAGGCGCAGACGGAATAACCCTCGTACTTTTCCTTGAGCTGACGGAGAATATCCACATCAAGCTGCTCTGCCATAGGACAGCCCGCCTCGCTTTTGGGAAGATATACCCTCTTTTCGGGGGAGAGTATCTTGACGGTCTCTGCCATAAAGCGCACGCCGCACATCATAATATTTTTATTTTCCGAAGCAGCAGCCTTCTGTGCAAGGCCGAAGGAATCGCCGGTATAATCAGCGATCTCCAGTATATCGTGGGACTGATAGCAATGAGCTAAAATACAGACGTCCTTTTCCTTTTTAAGCTTTAAGATCTGTTCCTGAATATCCTTTAACATAATTATCCTCCGATCAGGTCGAAAATTGTGATAAGTATATTATACCCTAAAACATATAGATTTTCAAGGTATATTTATTAAGATTTATTTAAAGCAGTTTTTATCCTCGTCGTACTTAAAGCCGACAGCGGCCAGCTTTTTGAGGATATCCTCTTTAGAAAGCTCCATATCCTCGCAGAGGCTGTCAAGGGACGGATACTTGTCCCTGAGCTGGGTATTGAGATAGCTGAATAAGATAACAGGGTCGTTTGGTACTGACATGATGCACGTTCCTTTCTACCATTTTCTTTCCTTTATGCCCTCTCTGGGGAGCCTTACGGGAGGGTCCTTATATTTCGGGGCGATACCCCGCTTTTTGTCGATGCTTGCGGCTATGGTCAACATTCTGCGGCGGTATTCCTCGCGACGTTTTTCAGTGATCTTCTGCTTTTCTGCGCAGAGCAGTATCCGTCGGAGTATTCTTTCACCAAATGTATAATTGTCTTTGATTTTTACACTATGTACAATTTGTCCGCCGTAGCTGTCATTCCACCAGCGTTCAAATTCGATAGAGCCGGTTTCATTGACGGAATATTTCAGCCAGTCCTCGGGCAGACAGAAAAATCGTGCCTTTCCCTTAATGACAAGACAGCTTCCCGAGGTGCCCACGTCCTCCACATCGGAGAGCCTCATCACCCACATTTTCACATATTCCTTTTTGCCGTTTCTGGTCCGGACAGTTTTTTCATGCTGAGAAAAAACAATGGAGCCGCCAGTTATTTCGATGAAGGAATATTTTTTGTTTGCCCGTATGGAATTTGTGGAGATGACGGTGATGAACAGCGCCACGATAAAGCTGTAGGCTGTGATGAAGAAAACCGCATATATCACTGCACGGTAAAGCTCCATAGGAGCGTTCAGCAGCCGCATCACCACATTGACAATGATAAGCAGCGCGGCAGCTGCGGCGAACACGGGGATATTCAGTATGAGCTGGGTCTTGTCGAAACGGTACGCCAGCTTTTTTTCGTTTATATGAAATAACTTGTGCATGACAGCCTCGCCGTTTTTGAAATTGACAATTAAAATTATCCTGCGATACACTTATTATATCATTTTTCGGGTGATATGTACAGCGGATTTTCATTTTTTATATCCTTTTACCAAAAAAGAAAAATAAAAAATATGAAATTCTACAAATTTGAAAATACTATTGAAATATACAAAATTTTTTAGTATAATAATAGTAGTTATTTATTTTCGGGCATAGTCCCAGTGCGGGGGAGCGTTTTTTATGATAAACAAAGAAAAGATACGCAAGGCGGATATTTACGACGCGGGCGGGGAGCATCTCCTGACATCAACAGCTATTACCTTTCCTAAGGATTTTTTTAAGATAAAGTCGCAGGAGCTCGTTGTCATCAAGGATAAAAATATGCCGAGGCTGGATAAGGCACAGCCTATCACCGTTATATTCGAGTACATAAACGGCACCCGCATCAAATATGAAACTAAGATTGATATATGCACTGAAATGCAGCTGAATTTTCATGTTGACATGGGCGAGATACTGGAGGATAGACGCAGCAGCTTTAAGGTAAAGACCGAGTTTGACGGTATTTGTAAGTTTTTCGTCAGGAATGAAGAGCCTGTGCTGTTTGACTCTCCGCTGCCTGTGCATTTTGCAAATATAAATCTGGGCGGAGTCCTTTTTTCTGCGGATTTTGACTTTGAAAAGGGCGATAATGTAAATCTCGTTTTTATGGACGGAGAAATGGAGCTTATGGGTGAGATACTCCGCCGTCAGATAGCAGATACCGGAGAGCTTGTGGGCTATGGCTGCAAGTTTTTGGACGTGTCTCATGCTCAGGAGGAAGTTCTTGCAAAGTTTATTTTCCAGTGTCAGATAAACGAGAGAGAAAAGCGGAGGAATCAGTAATAATATAGTCTGCACAGAAATTACGCCGAAAGGAAGCCTTTAATAAAATGACCGAGTGTATCACTATTGCAGTTACAAATCAGAAGGGCGGCGTGGGAAAAACCTCGACCTGCGCTGCGCTGACGGGAATATTTGCAGGCGTGGGAAAGAGAGTTCTCGCCATTGACCTCGACCCTCAGGGAAATCTGTCCTTTTCGCTGGGAGCGGAGGACTCCGGTAAGACCATTCACGACGTTATGAAGGGTGATTGTACCATTATCTCCGCTATAAAGCATACCCGCGTATGCGATGTTATTTCATCAAATATACTGCTGTCGGGAAGCGATATCGAGCTTACCGGCAAGGACAGGGAATATATCCTGAAAAATCTGCTGGCGCCGCTGAAAAATATCTATGACGCTATTATCATAGATACGCCACCTGCGCTGTCGGTGCTGACCATAAACGCTTACACCGCCGCAGATGACCTCATTATCCCCATGACTCCTGATATCCTGTCGCTGCAGGGGATAGCTCAGCTTAAGGATACCATTCTCGGAGTGAAGAAGTATTATAATAAAAATCTCAATATCAGGGGGATATTGCTGACGAAATATAATCCGAAGTATCTGCTGTCGAAGGAGGCGGGAGAAATGGCGGAGATTGTCGCCGAGCAGCTCCATACTGAGGTGTTCGATATCAAGATACCAATGAATGTGGCGGTGGCAGAGGCTCCCGCTCATCAGATGACGATAACCGAGTACGATCCCAAAAGCAAGGCGGCTAAGGAATATACCCGCCTTGCAAGGTATCTGTATCCCGAGATAATGGAGCAGTGATAAATGTTGAACATAAAAAAAACCAATAAAACGGCTTCGGTGCTGAGAATGCTCACGGGCGAAAAGCCTGAGAATCCTATGCTGAACGAGGAGTTCAGAGAGGACGTGCTAAAGCCCATAGAGGACCTGAAAAAGCGCAGCGGCACCGATGATAAGCCCGAACGCACAGGCCGCGAGACCGAGATAAATATCACCTCGGAGCTTATTTCGGAGTGGCTGCCCTCGGCGCTGGACCGCTTCAAATGCTGTAAGTGTTCCCAGTGCTATGCGGAGGCCTCCGTTGCTGCCTTCGAGAAGATAGAGCCTATCAAGGTAAAGGTAAAGGGTCCCCAGGACCTGGAAAAGGTGGAGCAGATAAAGGAGGACAACCGCCGCAGAGTGATGATGTCACTTGTGTCGGTGGCTATGGCGAGGAAGAATCTGCCGGTGCATAATAAATAGGTGAAATAAAAGCAGGAGCACCCTTGAAATGCTCCTGCTTTTTGTATCTTTTAAGCCGTTTTGCTGTCAGCTGCGGAAATGTCTGTGAAAATATATCCCGCGCCGAAAACCACCTTGATGTAACGGGGATTTTTCGGGTCAGCCTCTATCTTGCCTCTGAGTCTGCGGATATGCTCTACGACAGTTTTCTTGACGTCGTAGGAGCGGCTGTTCCACACCTGTGCATATATCTCGTCCGCGGAGCAGACTGTTCCTCTGCGGCGCATGAGGTACTCCATGATGCCGAATTCCAGCTTTGTGGTGCGGACCTCTCTGCCGTCCACTGTAACAGTTCTCGCAGCGGAGTCAAGACGAATGCTGCCTGCAGAAAGGGTCTCGCTCTCCTCGACGATGCGTTCATTTCTGATAGTGCTGCTTCTGCGGAGAATTGCCTTTACTCTTGCAGCAAACTCCATTTCGCCGATGCTCTCGGACACCACCGAATCTGCGCCCTTGGAAAGCGCCATTATCGAAGTAAATTCGTCCGATTTTTCGGATATGTACATGATAGGCACATCGGAGCGGCTGCGTATCTTCTCGATAAGCTCGAAGCCTGTGCGGCAGAGAATGACCATTCTTACCGAACCGGTATCCTGTGGGATATCGCCGCTTTCGCTCATTGTAATATCATATCCCTCAGGTGCGAGGATATCCATAAATCTCTTAGTGTGCTCGACATTTGTTCCGAAAATTACGTTTATATTTGTATGAATTGCCATTCCGCATGCTCCTTTCGCAAGCTTAGACCTTCCGCATATGTTCGGGCTTTGCAGAATGTCCGGTATGTTTCTTTTTTTTGCCCTTCTGCTATATAAACAATTCAGGAAGCCGATTTTTTTCACAAAATATAAAAGTTAATAAAAAGTTTAAATATCATTTAAAAAAATCATCCTTATCAGCTGAATAAGAGGGGTATTTTCAGGGATAATAGATAGTAAATTCTACAGTAAAAGGAGTAGATCATTATGATGGAAAAAATCTCACTGGCGCTGATGATAATCGGCGGACTTAACTGGGGCCTTGTGGGCATCTTCGAGTTCGACCTTGTTGCATGGCTTTTCGGCGGCTCGGCTTCTCTTATCAGCAGGATAGTGTATGTGCTCATTGCCCTTGCAGCTATCTGGGGCATCACCATGCTTTTCAGCAGCTCCAACGAGCCCGCTCACAGCTCCGCAAAGTAGTTTTCAGTCCGACGTCGGAAAGTGATATTTCCGGCGTCGGATTTTACTTAAAGTAAAATACTTTGAAAAAAATATTTTTCGTAAATTTTGAAAAAGTATTGACAAATCTGAAAACTTATGATATAATATAAGATTATCACGGAAAATGTTTCGACAACTTTTCAAAAGTTTTCAACCGCTTTTCAAAAGAGTTTAAACAGGTTATAAACCGTACTTTTTAATATTTTCAAAGTTTTCAACATATTTCAATGATTTTTATACATCAAAATAGTCAAAAAAGTTGAAAGATATTTGTGCAATCATCTGAAATTAAAAAAAATATCAAATTCCTGTTGACGTTTGCATAATTTTGGTTTATAATATAAATGATGTTAGAAATCGTATGATACTAATTCATAATTAGTTTAACATCCGTTTTGTTGTCTCCTTTCTTTTGTTCTACACACAAATGATTTGTTGTTGCTTTATCTGACGCGCAGGACTTATGTCCTGCATTTTTTTTGCTCTGAACTATTGATTATATCTGAAAAATGTGGTAGAATATACTTATACTTATTATTGGAGGAAAAGATAATGGATAAAAAACCTTATTATATTACCACGCCGATATATTATCCCTCGGGTAATCCCCATATCGGCCACTGCTATACCACCGCGGCCTGCGATAGCATCGCAAGATACAGACGTCTGCAGGGCTATGATGTAATGTTCCTCACAGGCACCGATGAGCATGGCCTCAAGATCGAACAGAAGGCTAAGGAAAAGGGCGTTACTCCTAAGCAGTACGTCGATGAGATAGTTGAGATATTCAAGAACCTCTGGAAGACTATGAATATCAGCTACGACCGCTATATCCGCACTACCGACGATTATCACGTTGAATCGGTGCAGAAGATATTCAAGGACCTCTATGACAAGGGATATATCTACAAGGGCAAGTATGTGGGTAAATACTGCACTCCCTGCGAGAGCTTCTGGACGGATTCTCAGCTGGTAAACGGCAAGTGCCCTGACTGCGGACGCGATGTTATCGACGCCAGCGCGGAGGCGTACTTCTTTAAAATGTCTCCCTTTGCAGACAGGATAGAAAAGCTGCTCCTTGAAACGGATTATCTCCAGCCTCGCACAAGAGCTGTGGAGCTTGTCAATAACTTTATAAAGCCCGGTCTGGAGGACCTCTGCGTTTCGAGAACGTCCTTCACATGGGGAATCCCAGTTACCTTTGACGAGAAGCACGTGGTATATGTGTGGATAGACGCACTTTCCAACTATATCTCTGCTCTCGGCTACATGAACGAAAAATACGATGATTTCGATAAATTCTGGCCTGCGGACGTGCACATGGTCGCAAAGGATATTATGCGCTTCCATGCTATAATCTGGCCTGCAATGCTTATGGCGCTGGACCTTCCGCTGCCCAAGCACCTTGCCGTTCACGGCTGGATAACCTTCAACGGCGAGAAGATGTCCAAGTCCCTGGGCAACGTGGTGGATCCCATCGTGCTCTCCGAGCGCTATGGCGCAGATACTATCAGATATCATATCCTCCGCGAAATGGCGCTGGGCTCTGACAGCTCCTTCTCTAACGAGGTTATGATTAAGCGCATCAATGCTGACCTTGCCAATGACCTGGGCAACCTGGTTTCCAGAACCGTTGCAATGGTAATCAAATACTTTGACGGAACTCTTCCCGCAGAAAAGCAGTCCGCTCCTGAGGACAAGGAGCTTATCGATATGGCGCTGGCACTCAGAGGCACAGTGGATAAGCTTATGGACGAGACGCAGCTCAACAACGTCCTTGCAGAAATTTTCAAGGTTATCTCCAGAGCCAACAAGTATATCGACGAGACCGCTCCCTGGGTGCTTGCAAAGGACGAGGCAAACAAGCCCAGACTGGCAGCAGTGCTGTATAATCTGCTGGAAGCTATTCGTATCACTACCACACTTCTGTCCTGCTTTATGCCCTCCACAATGCCTAAGGTATGGGAGCAGACCGGCGTGACACAGGATATGGTCACCTACGAGAATGCAGGCAAATTCGGCGTGCTTCCCGAGAACGTTACCGTTACTAAGGGAGATATCATCTTCCCCAGATTTGATATGGACACCGAGATAGAATATCTCAACAGCCTCCTTCCCGCTCCTGAGAAAAAGGACGAGGACAAGGACAAGGCAAATCTTACGCCTATCCTCGACACGATAAGCATCGACGATTTCGCAAAGATAGACCTGCGCGTGGCAGAGGTCAAGCAGTGCGAAAAGGTGCCCAAGGCGAAAAAGCTGTTAAAGCTCATTCTTGACGATGGCTTTGGCGAGAGACAGGTAGTATCGGGAATTGCTAAGTGGTACGCTCCTGAGGACCTTGTGGGCAAGAAGATAATCGTGGTAGCAAATCTTGCGCCTGCGAAGCTCTGCGGAGTTGAAAGTCAGGGCATGATAGTGGCTGCTGATGTGGGTGAGGATGCGAAGGTTATCTTCGTTGACAAGGATATCCCCAACGGCAGCAAGCTCAGATAATAAGTAACTCAAATTTGAAAGGAGCAATTATCATGGTGAGAACTACAGAAAAGAAGCCGTTTACGGCAGGCATAATCACGGGTATCGTGGGGATAGTATTTTCTGTGCTGTTTCCTGCGGTGACCTATGGCTGTTCCATTCCGGGACTGGTGCTTTCGGTGAAGAAATCTAAGACTGAAAAGACCACCTGTTCCTTTGTACTGAATGTTGTTGCGCTGGCATTGGCAGTGGCTAATTCCGTCACAGCAGTGTGCATAACCGCAAGGGGATTTTGCAAGAAGCATACGGGACAGTTCTAATCATCTGAATTGCAGCCGGCAGTCTGCGGTATATGGCCGTGGGCTGCCGTTTTTTATACGGAGGGATAACATCATGAGAACACTGAAAAAACTGACAAAGGAAAACACAGAAGATATCATCACTCTATTCAGGTCGGTATTTACTGCCGAGCCCTGGAAGGACGACTGGAGCGACGAGAATCAGCTGCGAATGTATATCAATGACCTGACGGGAAATGAAAATTCGCTGACCTATGGGCTGTTTGATGAGGGCGAGCTTGTGGGGCTGTCTATGGGATATGTGATGCACTGGTACATGGCAACGGAGTATTACATCTTCGAGCTGTGCATACGGACGGACAGACAGGGCGAGGGTCTGGGCACGTATTTCCTCGATGAAATGGAAAAGGAGCTGCTTGCCCATGATATAAAGCAGATATATTTACAGACTGAGGAAAATGTTCCCGCCTATGAGTTTTACAAGAAGCGTGGATTTTTCGTGCTGAACGGTCATATGTCGCTGGGGAAGAATATCGACGGTTGACTTTCCCAGCAGAAAATAACTGTACACTGTTAACTGAAAACTCTCGAAATGCGCCCGCCTAAGGAGCGAATTACCCCCTCAATGTCCTCGTAGCCTCGGTCGATGTACTCCGCCCGTGATATCTCGCTGGTCCCCTCGGCGCAGAGAGCCGCCCCCACTAAAGCTGCTCCGCCACGCAGGTCGGGAGCCTCTGTTTTGGCGCCGTACAGCCGCTTCACTCCGCTGACCACCGCAACCTTGCCCTCTGCACGAATATCCGCGCCCATGCGCTGGAGCTCGCCTGTGTGGCGGTAGCGGTTCTCGAAGATGTTCTCCACGAAAAGAGTGGTTCCCTCCGCAAGACAGAGGGGTATCATAATGACTGCCTGGGCGTCGGTGGGAAAGCCGGGATAGACCATGGTGCGGATAGTCCCCACGCTTTTAAGTGTGCCCGTTCGACTAAGATAGATATTTTTCCCGAAAATTTTCACCGAACAGCCCATCTGCTCCAGCACTGAAAGGATAGCGTCCATATGAGAGGGCTCGCAGTCCTTTATGAGTATTTCCCCGCCGCATGCCGCAGTGTAGGATAAATATGTAGCGCAGGCTATCCTGTCGGGCATTACGCGGTATTCTATGTCGGAGCGCAGCTTTTTCACGCCGCGGATAATTATGGTGCCGCTGCCTGCTCCACGGATATCGGCGCCGCATTTGCTGAGGAAGTCTGCCAGGTCGATTATCTCAGGCTCACGGGCAGCATTGGTGATAACGGTCTCGCCCTCTGCAAGGACAGCTGCTAAGATGATATTCTCCGTAGCCCCCACAGAGGGGAAGGTCAGGGATATCCTTGCACCGTGAAGTCCGTCGGGAGCGTTACAGATTATCTCGCCGTGCTTTTCGGATATTTCGGCGCCCATTGCTGTAAGAGCTGATATGTGATAGTCAATGGGACGGGGACCCAGATTGCAGCCTCCCGGCAATGACAGCCTGCACTGCTCGCAGCGTCCGAGAAGGGCACCCATAAAAATGACGGAGCAGCGAGTCTCCCGCATAAGCTCGTCGGGGATATCGGCGGAGGTGATAGTTTCGGCATTAACTGTCACAGTGTCGTCCTTTCCCTCGGCAAAGCAGCCTAAATGGTTTAGTATCCTCATGGCGGCGTAGCGGTCGGATATCCTCGGACAGCCCGTAAAGGTTATCCTGCCGCAGCACAGCACCGAAGCGGCAAGCAAAGGCAGCACTGAATTTTTAGCTCCCTGGAGCACAATTTCTCCGCCCAGTCGGTTACCGCCGCTGACAACCAGCTTTTGCATAAATTATCCTGCCTTTCGTAATTGCTCGAAGAGCAATAGTGCTCGGAGCACAGTATTTATTCGGCAGAATATCCGAAAACCGCGAAATCTGCCTGTAGTGTTCATACTGCATATTATTCAGAACAATTGAAAATGTGATTATACTGCGATTACGAAAAACAGGGGCAGAATGAAGTTTATCTGTTGAATAAATAAAGATTTTCTATTAAATCCGCAAAATCCGATCATAATTTTCGTTATTTTTGTGAATTTACTGTAAAATTCCCTGAAATATCAAAAACCGCCTGTTACGCTCTTGACAGTTTCGCGATTTGCTGTTACAATATAGATATAGATATTTTTGAAATGACGGATAAGCGAATGTATAATTCATATTTCTCTGATTTTTAATGTATTTATGCAAATATTACGGCAGTTTCTGCAAGAAATTGAAAATAAATATTCGCAGGCAATGAAGCACTCCGCCCTTATGATACGGCTTTTCTCATAAGGGCGGCGTTTGCAATATAAATTTTTCCGCTTTCTGCCGCTGAAAGGAACGATGAATATGAGCAATTTCAACATTGACTCCCTCTATAACTCTTTTACGGAGAGCAACGTTATTAACCCTAAGTTTTTCGAGAAATACGGCGTTAAAAGAGGACTGAGAAATCCTGACGGCACAGGCGTTATGGCAGGTGTGACAAACATCTGTAATGTTCACGGATATGTTGTCAATGAAGGCGAAAAGCAGCCCTGCGAGGGCGAGCTTATCTTCCGCGGCTACAATATCAGGGAGCTTATCGGAAAAGCTGTGGCCGAGGACAGATTTGGTTATGAAGAGATCGTGTATCTTCTCCTGAGCGGAAAGCTTCCCACAAAGTCAGAGCTTGCGGATTTTTCGATGCTGCTCAGCGATAACCGTGCCCTTCCCAACTACTTCTTTGAGGATATGATATTAAAGGCGCCCTCTAAGAATATCATGAACAAGCTTGCACGTTCAACTCTGGCTTTGTATTCCTATGATGATGACCCCGAGGAGGTCTCGGCTAAGCATGAGATAGATACGGCAATTTCTCTTATCGCGAAGATGCCTGTTATCATGGTATCGGCGTATCAGGTCAAGAGAAGGTATTACTATGGCGAGTCCATGATAATGCACCCTCTTATCGCAGGACAGTCCGCAGCGGAAAATATACTGTCCATTTTGCGTCCCGATAGATCGTTTACCCGTGATGAGGCGAAGCTTCTGGACCTTATGCTGATGCTCCACGCAGAGCATGGCGGCGGAAATAACTCCACCTTTACCACAAGAGTGCTGACCTCGTCGGGAACAGACCCCTATTCTACATATGCGGCAGCTATCGGCTCGCTGAAGGGTCCCCGTCACGGCGGCGCAAATCATAAGGTCATCGAGATGCAGAAGTGCGTCAAGGAAAACGTTCAGAACTGGGAGGACGAAGGCGAGGTAGCCGATTTCCTCCGGAAGATACTCCGCAAGGAGGCTGGCGATGGAAGCGGACTTATCTATGGTATGGGACATGCAGTATATACGCTGTCCGACCCGAGAGCGGTCATCCTTAAGGAATATGCGCGTTCCATGGCAGAGGGCACAGAGTTTGAGAAGGAATTCCACCTGCTGGAGAGCATCGAGCGGCTCACACCCGAGCTCTTTGAAGAGGAAAAGGGCAACGGCAAGGTAATGTGTGCGAATATCGACATGTACAGCGGATTTGTATACACAATGCTTGGAATCCCCGAGGACCTGTTCACGCCACTGTTTGCGGTATCGAGAATGGCGGGCTGGTGTGCGCATCGTTTTGAGGAGATATGCACAGGCAGAAGGATAATCCGTCCCGCATATAAGTCGGTGCTTAAGGAGAAGGAATATATCCCCCTTGATCAAAGAGGCTGATTCATAATAAAAAACGGATAAGACGTCAGGCGTGAAAACCTGTGTCTTATCCGTTTTATTATGCTCTGTTCAGGGAATTATAGAAACGCCGTCTCCGAAGAATGAATCGGGATAATCATCAGTGAGGGGAGCTGCGAGGTAGGTCTCTTCTATCCATTTGACCGCGTCGGCGTGGCCCTCCTCGGTGAGAGGATAGACCTTGCTTTCCACATTTTCGGATTTATCAATGCAGTTTTTTCCGAACCAGATATATACCGTCATATTTCCGTCCGACTTTGAAGGCACAATTTTATAGTTAAAGCTCTTGTCGTATTTGCCGCCGCTGTAGATACCTCCTTCGGAGAAAAGGAAAAATTTCGGTATTTCCATTATCTTTGAATATGACGATGATGCCATGGTTATCTGTTCCTTTCTTTTTGCGATGTAAAGCGGATTTCTTTACACATCGGCGAGTTTTGAGAGGTCATCTCGCCTTTGCCAGAGTATTATGCCCCTCTTCCAGCGCTTCAATCAGCGCGTCGATTTCCTGCTTTTCGGTTATCCTGCTTATGGAGACTCTTATGGCACTGTCCGCCAGCCTGTCGCTGATGCCCATTGCTGTCAGCACCGAGCTATGCGCGCCCTTGGAGCATGCCGAGCCGCTGGATACGTATATATCCTTGCTCTCCAGAAAATGCAGCATTATCTCCGAGCGTATGCCCTCTACGGAGAAATTCGTGATGAATGGCGACTTGTTTTCTGCTGTGGAATTTATCGTCACAAAGGGGAGCTTTTTGAGCTTGCCATTGAGATATTCATTGATAGCCTCCGCATTTTCGTATGCGCTGTTCATGGTGGGCATAAGAGCCCTGGCAGCTGCTCCGAATGCTGAAATAAGCGGAACAGACTCCGTTCCCGAGCGCATGCTCTTCTCCTGACCGCCGCCGTACATCAGTGGAGGTATCTTCACGCCCTTTTTGGTGTACATCGCACCCACGCCCTTCAGCGCATGTACCTTGTGAGCGCTGACGGTGATAAAGTCCGCACACAGGTCGGAAGCCTTTATTGGGAGCTTTAAAAAGCCCTGTACTGCGTCGCAGTGAGTGAGACAGTCAGGATATGCACGCTTGACCGCAGAAAATATCTTTCTTACAGGATTTATTGCGCCTGTTTCGTTATTTACCAGCATGCAGGAAGCAAGGAAGGTATTTCCGTCCACAGCGGAGATAAAGTCCTCCGCGGATATTTCGCCATTTCGCATAGGAGCTATCCGAACCACCTCAAAGCCGTGTTCTTCGAGATACTTTGCAGGCTTTGCGACGGAGGGGTGTTCAACTGCGGATATAACAATTTTCTTTTTGCGTTTGCCCAATTTTTCGGCTGCTCCGAAAAGTATGGTATTGTTGCACTCGGTAGCGCCCGATGTAAAGGTGATGCACTCAGGGTCGCACACAAGAGCGGCAGCTATAGCCTTTCGTGCATCGGTCACAGCATTTTCGGCGTCAAGGCCCATTCTATGCAGGCTGGACGGATTGCCGTAATTTTCCGCCATACATGAAAAGCAGGCGGAAATTGCCGGTTCGCATGGACGGGTAGTCGCTGCGTTGTCAAGATATATTTTCATTTTTATCATTCCTTTGGGTTGGCTTATCTGGTTTGTTGCTTGATTATGGCTCGCTGTATTTTTTGACGGCTTGCGATTTAGATGAGATTGGCTGTTCGCTTTTGGTTCGCTGTATTTTCTGAACGGTTTTCGATTTACATGAGATTGGCTGTTCGCTTTCGGCGGAGCAGAGCTCCGCGCATTTGAGACGCTCCGCTGTCAAATGCAGCGCCGCCCGAATATTGCTTACTTTTCGTGAATATTTGCTGTTTGCTTGCAGCCTTCCGCATTTTTTTACGGACGGCGCTTTATTACTGTTCGTTGATTCGGCTTTCGGGTACTTCCGCGGGCAGATGTCACATATGCTGAAAAACCCCAAACGCGGCAATGGCTGCGGGTCATCCCGCCTGGCGAACTTTTTGCTGCTGGGTTACTGCTTATTTGCAGTTACTCTCAGCCTCAAACATTCCTTCGCTTGTTTCTTACTTCCGCGGCTTTATGTTGCCTAAGCTGAAAAACTCACAACGCGGCAACCGCTGTCGGGCGGACCCGACTGGCGAACTTTTTGCTGCTGGGTTACTGCACAGTAATTGTTACTCTCAGCCTAAAATGCTGCCACTTACTATTCACTATTCATTATTCACTATTCACTCTTGATCCGCTTCCCCGCCGGGCTTATCTACCTTTATCAGCAACCGCTCAACATGGCTCTCGTCCGCTGACATTACCTTTACGGTGAAAATGCCGCTTTTGATTTCTTCGCCGGCTTCGGGGATACGTCCGAACAGCTCCAGCGCCCAGCCTCCTGCTGTGTTGCTGTCACTCTCTATGAGATTGCGGGGGATATCCATTTTATCCTCCATATCCCATAGGTTCAAAGACGCGTCCACCTCATACCATGAGCTGCCCAGCTCCACAAAGGAATGGTCCACCTCGTCGCTCTCGTCGTAGATATCGCCCACAAGCTCCTCGATGATGTCCTCCATGGTGATAATGCCGCTGGTGCCACCGTACTGGTCGTTGATAACGGCGATGTGCTGCTTTTGGCTCTGCATTTCGCGGAAGGCTTCGGATATGGTCATAAATTCCGTAAAGTGAAGTGCCTTCTGGATTATATTTTCGATGCTGCTCGGAGAGTCCTCCTCCGAAATGAGACGGAAAAAGTCCTTCTCGTTGATAATGCCGATGATATTGTCCAGATTTTCCTCGTAAACAGGCATTCTGGAGTAGCTCTCCGACAGGAATTTCTCTCGTATCTCGTCAATACTTGCGTCCTTTTCGACAGCGCATACTCTTACACGGGGCACAAGTATCTGTTCCACAGTCTTTTCGTCGAAATCAAGAGCACTGCGCACCAGGTCGCTTTCCTGCTCTTCGAGGACGCCCTCCTCTTCGATTTCGTTGATGATGTATTTCAGCTCGTCCTCAGTAACGCTGGGTGAATTGCCCTTGCTGTACAGCTTTGACACCGCCTTTTTCAGCAGCATGAACAGCGCTGACAGCGGGGTGAACAGTATGATAAGAAGGTTTAAGAAGCCTCCCATGGCAAGTGCCATTTTCTCGGCATTTTCCTTGGCGATGGTCTTGGGGAGTATCTCTCCGAAGATAAGCACCAGCACAGTCATTATCACCGTGGAGATACCCACTCCGCCGTCGCCAAAAAGGCGGGTGAAAATTATGGTCGCCAGTGATGACGAAAGGATATTGACGATATTGTTTCCGATGAGAATAGTAGTGAGTGCCTTATCGTATGTTTCAGCTATTTTAAGCGCTCTTGCAGCTCTCTTGTCGCCGTTGTCCGCATACGCTTTGAGCCTTATTTTGTTTACCGTCGAAAAGGTCGTTTCCGACGCCGAAAAAAAGGCCGAAAATACTAACAGAACAACTATGGCAGCATATTCCATTATATTATGTTTCCTCCAATAGAGATCAGTGTACGGCTGTCATCCGATTCACTGACATTTACTTTTTTTTATTTTTCTCACAGTTACCTTTACAGGCTTTTTAGCCTTGCTTTCCTCAGCGCGCCTGTATGCCTCTTCGATGAAGTATTCCTGACAGCTGAGCTTTTCAGCAGCTGCAGCCTCAGGGTCTGCCTCGCAGCGGTACAGGTAATTTCCGTCAGGCAGCTGAAGCCTTGATTTTACGTTATCTTCCAGCATTATATTGAATATATTCAGTATACGTTTTTTGATAACGGGGTCGTTCACAGGAGCAGCTACCTCTACTCTGCGGAGAGTATTTCTTGTCATAAAGTCCGCCGAGGAGATGTAAAGCTTGGTCCTTTCGCCCCGTCCGAAGATGTATATTCGGGAATGCTCAAGATATCTGCCCACAATGCTTCTGACGGTGATATTTTCGGTATAGCCCTTTATCCCCGCCACCAGACAGCATATGCCGCGAATGACCATTTCCACCTTGACGCCCGCATTGGAAGCCTCGATAAGCTTGTCCATAAGAATCTTATCGGTCAGGGAATTGAGCTTAAGTCCGATGTATGCATTTTCTCCGCGCTTTGCCGCAGCTATTTCGAAGTCTATCATTTCGATTATGCGGTTCTGGAGACTCAAGGGAGCTACCAGCAGATAGCGTGTATTTTCAACAAGAGTTCCGATAGAAAGGGCATTGAAAACCGTGCCTGCCTCTGCTCCGATGTTCATGTCAGCGGTCATAAGGGACAGGTCGGTATAAAGAGCAGAGGTCTTTTCGTTGTAGTTTCCTGTGCCTATCTGAGTGATGTACTGGAGCTCGCTGCCTGCTTTTCTGGTGATAAGCAGCAGCTTCGAGTGCACCTTAAGATTATGTGGACCGTATATTACCGTACAGCCTGCGTCCTCGAGGCGCTTTGACCAGCCGATGTTGTTTTCCTCGTCAAAGCGAGCTCTCAGCTCAACGAGAACAAAGACCTCCTTGCCGTTTTCTGCGGCGTTGATAAGAGCCTCGACTATCTTAGAGTTGGAAGCCACGCGATAAAGAGTTATCTTAATGGAAGCCACAGCGGGGTCGTTGGCTGCTTCATTCAGCAGAGCGATAAATGGCTTTATGCTCTCATAGGGGAAGGACAGCATAAGGTCGTGCTTTAATATCTGAGGGATTATCTTCTGATTCTTGTCAAAATCGGGGCTGTCCTGGGGACGGGCAGGCTTGTAGAACAGGTCGGGATATTTTATCTGGATAGCCCCCCTCAGCGGGAAGATAAAGGACAGATCGTCGGGAGTTTCAGAGCGGAACACCTGATTTGAACGCAGCTCCAGCTTATTGCAGAGAAATTCAATAGCATCAAAGCCCAACTCCTTGGAGACCTCCAGTCTTACAGGAGAAAGCTTCTTGCGCTTTTTCAGCAGCTCCTCCATAACATCGCGGAGGTCCACGTCATGGTCATAGAGAGCCTCCTCCATGTTGATATCGGCGTTTCTGGTAACGCGGATTATACCCTTTGAAAGAACATTGTAATTTTCAAAGACCTGGCTTGCGTAGTGGAGGATAAGGTCCTCTGCCAGCATAAAGCGAATCTTTGTCTTAGCGGGGAGAAAAATAAGTCTTGAAAAGCTTCCGCTTGCGGCGATAAGTCCCATTTTCACAGAATTTTTCGCTTCAAGGTGAGCGGCGATATAGACAGCCTTATTGGCAAGGAAGGGGAAGGGGTGTCGCTTGTCCACCACCTGAGGGCTTATGAGCGGACGAATCTCAGTATCGAAATATACAGAAAGATAGTCCTCCTCGTCCCGTGAAAGGTTGCTGAAATCCACCTGTTCAATATCATATTCGGAGAGAGCCTTCATTATGCCCCGATAGGTATTGTCCCGGGCAGGGATAAGCTCGCCGACACGCTTGTATATCTCGTCAAGCTGTTCGCCTGCGGTCATGCCGGTTTTGTTTTCCTTATCCTCGGAGTTTACGAGGGTCTGGTCGTAAAGGGAGCCCACTCTTATCATAAAGAACTCGTCGAGATTTGTCTGATAGATAGATGCGAAAAGCAGTCTTTCGCCCAGAGGAACAGAGCTATCCTGTGCCTCTTCCATAACTCTTTCGTTGAATTTCAGCCAGCTAAGCTCGCGGTTATCATAACATTTGTACATTTATTTTCTCTCCATTTATTTATCGCAAATGCGGACAGTTTTTCACATAAAGCAAAACTGTCCGCATTGATGCTTTTCGTCACTTGATTATTTCAATAGTACCGATAATAGGCAGAGGCTTTCCCTGAGTTTCCTCTGTTGCAGCGTTTACGATGTTCCATATGACCAGGATAAGAGATATTATGCCCAGTGCCCAGCCCACGATACCGCCTATCAGCCAGCCGAGAAGAGGTATCTTTCCGAGGATAGTTCCAATAAGACTGCTCACAGCACCAAACAGAAATACCAGACAGGACTGATTTGCTCTGAACCGCAGATATGTTGAATTTTTCAGATTTCCTGCGATACAGGGAATGAAAAACAGCACGGATATCACAGCCATAAGTATGCCCAGGCCCTTATGTTCCCGCACGTCCTCCTGATCAAAAAACTGATTGTTCATATTTATGTTCCTTTCTGAAAGAGCCTGCTCTATACCGAACAGGCTCCAGTGCCTTAAATTGTCAATTGAAATTACTTAGCGATAACTCTTACCTTGATAACTCCCTCAACAGCAGCAAGCTTAGCAGCCATGCTGTCGGAAACCTCCTTGGAAGCGTCAATGAGAGTATATGCGTAGTCCTTCTTGGAAGCGTTGACCATGTTGTCGATATTGATGCCCTCGCCGCCCAGAACGGAGGTCAGCTGAGAGAGCATGTTGGGGATATTCTTGTGAAGAACGCATACCTTTGTGCCTTCTGCGTTCATGGAAGCGTTAGGATAGTTTACACTGTTGGTGATGTTACCGTTCTCGATGTAGTCGATGAGCTCCTTAGCAGCCATAACAGCGCAGTTATCCTCAGCCTCAGGAGTGGAAGCGCCCAGGTGAGGAAGTGCAATAACGCCCTCAGTGCCCAGTATTTCATCATTGGGGAAGTCGGTAACATAAGCAGCAGCCTTTCCGCTTCCGAGAGCAGCGATGATAGCTTCGTTATCAACCAGCTCGCCTCTTGCGAGGTTGATAATTCTCACGCCTTCCTTGCAGAGTGCGAGAGTATCAGCATTTACTGTGCCCTTAGTCTCAGGATTGAAGGGAACGTGGATAGTGATATAGTCAGCCTGCTTGAATATCTCGTTCTTGTCTGTAACAGTCTTTACAGTGGGGTCAAGCCTAACTGCGGTATTAACGGAGAGATAGGGGTCGTAGCCCACTACCTTCATGCCGAGAGCAACAGCTGCATTAGCAACGAGGATACCGATAGCGCCCAGACCGATGATTCCGAGAGTCTTTCCGAAAATCTCAGGGCCTGCGAACTGACTCTTGCCCTTTTCGACCATTTTGCCTACTTCTGCGCCGTTGCCCTTAAGGCCGTCAGCCCACTTCATAGCAGCGGGAATCTTTCTGGAGGAGATAAGGAGCGCTGTGATAACGAGCTCCTTAACAGCATTAGCGTTAGCTCCGGGGGTGTTGAAAACAACTATGCCCTCTTCAGCGCATCTGTCAACGGGGATATTGTTTGTGCCTGCGCCTGCTCTGCCGATAGCGAGGAGGTTATCGCCGAACTGCATATCATGCATAGCCGCAGAGCGGACCATGATAGCATCGGGCTTCTCGGGAGCATCAGCAACGGTATACTTTGCTCTGTCGAAAAGATCTGTTCCTAAAGGCGAGATCTTATTAAGAGTCTGAATATTGTACATTTCAATTTACCTCTTTCGTTAGATGTTTACTGTTTGATTTAGTGTTAACTGTTCTCAGCTGTTAGCCTTTTCAAATTCGCCCATGAATGCAACCAGCTTTTCAACGCCTTCGATAGGCATAGCGTTGTAGATAGAAGCTCTCATACCGCCAACGGTTCTGTGGCCCTTAAGGTTTTCAAAGCCAGCTTCCTTAGCCTCCTTGACGAACTTAGCGTCAAGCTCTTCGTTGCCTGTAACGAAGGGAACGTTCATAAGGGAGCGGTCTGCGGGATTTACAGTGCCCTTGAACAGCTTGCTGCTGTCGAAGTAATCGTAAAGAATCTTAGCCTTCTTTTCGTTGTGGACCTTCATAGCTTCAAGGCCGCCCATCTTCTTTATCCACTTGAATACCTTGCCGCAGATGTAGATGCCATAGCAGGGAGGTGTGTTGTAGAGAGAGCCTGCATCAGCCTGAGTCTTGTACTGGAGCATTGTGGGAGTGTTTTCTATGTAGGGCTTTTCGGGGATAAGGTCCTCGCGGATGATAGCGATAACAACGCCTGCAGGGCCTACATTCTTCTGAACGCCGCCGTAGATAACGCCGTACTTTTCAACGTCAACGGGCTCAGACAGGAAGCAGGAGGAAACGTCTGCGATAAGGGTCTTGCCCTTTGTGTTGGGGAGAGTATGGAACTTGGTTCCGTAGATAGTATTGTTCTCGCAGATGTAAACATAGTCTGCGTTATCGTCGATAGGAAGATCGGAGCAGTCAGGGATATAGGAGAAGGTCTTGTCTGCGGAGGAAGCTACAGCATTAGCCTTGCCGTACTTCTGAGCCTCCTGCCAAGCCTTCTTAGCCCACTGACCGGTGATGATATAGTCAGCAACGCCGTTTTTCATAAAGTTCATAGGAATCATAGCGAACTGCTGAGAAGCGCCGCCCTGTAAGAAGAGCACCTTGTAATTCGAGGGGATGCCCATAAGATCTCTGATATCCTGCTCAGCCTCGTCGAGAATAGCCTGGAAAGCCTTTGAACGGTGGGACATTTCCATAACTGACATTCCGGTTCCTCTGTAGTCGAGCATTTCCTCCGCAGCTTCCTTAAGGACCTCCTCAGGAAGAACAGCGGGACCTGCGCTGAAATTATACACTCTTGCCATGATAATGACCTCCAATAAATTATATGCGGACACCTCCGCACTGTGCGGCAGTCCGTGAATTATGCCGTGTAGACACAAATACAGTTACACTTATATTCATTATATCATCACAAATGAAGATTGTCAATATTTTGAACAAAGATTTTCGGAAAATATTGCAAGAAACTATATGTCTCGCCAAATGAAGAGGCAAGAGGACCTCTCTTGCCTCTTGCCTCAAAAACTCCTGCTTTATAAGGGCATTGCCTTAAGCACGCCGTCCTCGTCGAGGTGGAAGGACACTCTGCGCATCTCGCCCTCAACTGTATATGTACTGCCGCTGATAATCACCTTTACTCCGGGATAGACCTCGCCCCTCACGTCAAAGCGCAGGAACTGCTTAACTGCGAGACGTTCGTCTATTTCCTTTATGCGGTTTAAGACCTGTTTCTTTTCGGCCTGAAGGGTATATTTTGTCTTGATAGCCTTTCCGCGCATATCCTCCTTTTCGGGAGGAAGCTTTTTGAACTGCTTCAGCTTTTCGTTAAGGAAATCCACTATCTGAGTGCACTGGAGCACCTGCTTGTCGATTTCGTCTATGCGTTTTTCGAGGGCAGCCTTTTCCTCGGATATCATAGCGTTGTCTCCGATAACAACCTCAGTCTTGGCGTAATTTTTCGAGCCTAAGGAGCCTGCGGTGCCGTTGTTGAGACAGGTATACTTTCCGCCGCTGACAGCCTTTGAAGCGTTGAGCTCTGCGCCCGCATAGCAGGTGCATACCACCAGCATCTGTGCTGTAACAGAGCCATCTGCGGTGAGCTTGGAGTATTCGCAGAACTGTGCAGTTATGCTACCGTGAGCGGTTACGGTGGAATTATTTATGCCGCTTTTCACGACGATATCTCCGCCTGCTTCAAGGGATGCTCCGCTGACGTTGCCGGTAATGGTGATATTCCGGGACGAGGATACCCTGAAGCCCTCGGTGACGTTTCCCTTGACGATAACATCGCCTGCAAATTCGATATTTCCAGTAGAGGCGTCGATGTCCTGATTAACGGTAACTGTGGTGTGAACGTTGAACGCGCCGTATTCGTATGCCAGATGACCGTTTTCGGTAGCTGTGATAGTGAGGCCGTCCTCGGAGAGCTCTGTATTTTCGCCCAGCTTGTAGGGAGCAGCCTTTCCCAGTCTCTGACGGACGGGCACACCTCTGACGTCATAGCCGCACTGTCCCTCGGTAGGAGGCGTTATCTCGGCAATGACGGTGCCCTTGGGGATATAGCGTATAAAGCCCAGGTTCTTGTAATCGACGGTACCGTCCTCCTTTATCTGGGGGACAAGCTCACTTTCCATGGGAAATTTGTATTTGATGCTTCCGTCCACGCCATCTGTGGGTTGAGTCCATGAGGCGACAGCGATTTGATTTATGAATATTTTCTTTTCGAGGATATCCTTGATTTCTTCCTCATTGATATTGTACTTAACGCCCTTTTCGCGCAGAGCCTTTATGACCTCTTCGCAAGTGACGGTGCACTCACCGCTCTGGGGAGGGGTGATGAGCAGAAATGCGCGGTGATAATCCGATGTTACGCTTATGCTCAGAGTAGTACCCCTGATGATAACAGCTTCAGCCATGCCTCCACTTCCTTTCCGATATACCTGTCCCAACAGGACAGATATCCTTCTATAATTACATTGTAACATATTTATTTTTCAAATGCAACCGATTTTTTGTTTATTTTTGTATACAAATGTATTAAAATGCGGTAAAAACCAAAAAAGAAAAAATTTTCAAAAAATATTGACAAATTAGGAGCGATGTGTTATAGTAAATCAAAGTAGAAAAATCGACTCAAACCACGTAGTATGCAGATTTGCACACTTTTTGGCGCGGCTTGAAAACGATAAATTTTTTTATAAACGGAGGAAGATTAAAATGAAAAAGACAAGGCTCATTGCAGGTATATGTGCAGCTGTTCTCTGCTGCGGAATGATATCCGTTCCGGGAGTTGCCCAGACGAATGGCACAGCTATCGTATCCGCTGCTTCAACGCTCAAGGCGCCTACTGGCGTAACGTCGTCATGCTCGGGAAATGCTCTCAGCGTCAAGTGGAAGGCTGTCAGCGGAGCATCAGCTTACAAGGTATATGTGAAATATCCCTGGTCGGAGGGCTATGAGGTCTATAAGACCGTTAAGACCACAAGCGTAAAGATCCCCGACCTTGTGTACGGAAACAAGGTGTCTGTGAAGATAGCTGCGCTTAAGAAGACAACGGGCGGATATTCCGAGGGCAGCGCCGCAAAGTTTTCCAAGACCTTCAGCGGAAAGCGTGCGGGAATATCGACAGGCGGACTTTTCCTGTTCGATGCTTCGCTTATCGGAAAATCCAAATCATATGTTCAGAAGGCACTGGGCAAGAAGCTCGAACCGGAGGACTGGCCCTGGTGGACAGACAACCAGAACGGAGCATTACAGGTGTGCTTTACGAAATATAATAATGTAGAGCTGTGCCTGTTCTTTAATGAGGACGGCAATCTCGTTGAGGCATATAATGATTCTCCGCTGGATAATTACAGCGATGAGCTTGCTGCAGAGGCTGACGAAAGATTCACAAAGGGCACGGTCTATAACGACCCGAATTTTGAGGTGTGCATCGCATATACAGCATCCGAAAAGGTGGGCTTCCAGCTGTACGATGAAACCTATTCCGAAACAGGCGAGGCTGTTCTGCGGCAGAGCTATTACGATTTTGAAACGATGTCCTGAGGACACGGCAGATATGAAATGACGGCAGCGCCGTCCGCATACAATACGCGGACGGCGTTTTTGTGCCATATCCTGCCATAAAACAATTACACTTATTACAAAAAAATAAAAATTACGGATTTAACAAAAAACGCCTTGCGTTAATAAAAATAATATGTTATAATGTATAATGATGCGATGATGCGGGAGTCTGCCGCGTCGCGCAGGAAGCAAACAGATAACTGATAAAGGAATGGTCGTAAGGTGATTTATATTACGGGCGATACTCATGTTCCTATAGACGTCGAAAAGCTTAACGAGGACCTTTTTCCCGAACAGAAGGACCTTTCGCGTAGCGATTATGTGATAGTCTGCGGGGATTTCGGCGGAGTGTGGGATGATTCTGAACGCCACAGGCTATGGCTGGAATGGCTGTCGGAACGCCCTTTTACGCTGCTTTTTGCGGACGGGAACCATGAGAACTATGATATGCTTGAAAAATATCCCGAGGCGCAGTGGAACGGCGGCAAAGTGCATGTGGTCGCCGATAATATCCTCCACCTCACGAGGGGACAGGTGTTCATCATTGACGGGAAATGCTTCTTCGTCATGGGCGGCGCCGTTTCCCGGGACAGGTTCACCCGTACTGAGGGCAGGTCCTGGTGGAGACGGGAAATGCCCGATGATGCAGAGTTTAAGGAGGGACTCAAAAACCTCGGAGAAGTGGGCTTCGATGTGGATTATATCATCACCCACACTGCACCGACGACTATATCCTCGAAATTCTATTCCTGCGCCGAAGAAAAGCCTCTGGGCGAGTATCTCCAGTATATCAGCGATACCGTGAAATTCAAAAAGTGGTTCTTCGGCCATGTTCACTGCGATATGGAGATAAACGATAAGTTTATCGCTCTGTATGACCGTATCTATGACCTTGAAGCGGGCGCTATGCTGGACGAGCGCTGCAAGGGATACGGCGAAAGGGATATCCCTGGCGAGAATCCCACTATTCGCTTTTTTTAACAGTATTTTCTGTTGTGAATTGTCAAAAAAGATTATTTACAAATCGGGAAAAGTGTGTTAAAATAAATCTGATAGTATATTTTCGGACTCGTTTCGAAATATATATATACATTTTAAATTAGGAGGATTGTCTGAAATGGCAAGAAAAATGAAAACCATGGACGGCAACCACGCTGCTGCTTGGGCGTCATACCCCTTCACAGACGTAGCTGCCATCTACCCTATCACCCCTTCCTCTGTAATGGCTGAGGACACCGATATCCGTTCGGCTAAGGGAGAAACAAACCTTTTCGGTCAGCCTGTAAAGGTAGCTGAAATGCAGTCTGAGGCGGGAGCTGCAGGTACAGTTCACGGCTCTCTCTCCGCAGGAGCTCTTACTACTACATATACGGCTTCACAGGGTCTTCTTCTTATGATCCCCAATATGTACAAGATCGCAGGCGAGCTGCTTCCCTGCGTTATCCACGTTTCCGCAAGATGCGTAGCTTCACACGCTCTTAACATCTTCGGTGACCACTCCGATATCTATGCATGCCGTCAGACGGGCTTTGCAATGCTCTGCTCCTCTAACGTACAGGAGGTTATGGACCTGGGCGCAGTAGCTCACCTCTCCACTATCAAGGGAAGAGTTCCTGTTCTCCACTTCTTCGACGGCTTCAGAACCTCCCACGAGATCCAGAAGATCGAGACCTGGGACAACAGCGACCTCGAGGAAATGCTCGATAAGGACGCTGCACAGGCATTCAGAAACCGTTCTCTTAACCCTGAGCACCCCGTGCTCCGTGGTACCGCACAGAACGGCGATATCTTCTTCCAGGCAAGAGAAGCCTGCAACGAATACTATGACAAGTTCCCCGCAGTTGTTGAGGAATATATGGACAAGGTCAACAAGAAGATCGGCACCAACTATCAGCTCTTCAACTACTATGGCGCACCCGATGCTGACCATATCATCATCGCTATGGGCTCTGTATGCGACACTATCGAGGAAACTATCGACTACCTCAACAAGACAGCAGGCACAAAGCTTGGTCTCGTAAAGGTAAGACTTTATCGTCCCTTCGTTGCTTCCAAGCTCGTTGAGGCTATCCCCGATACAGTTAAGCAGATCTCCGTTCTCGACAGAACAAAGGAGCCCGGCTCCATGGGCGAGCCTCTCTATCTTGATGTTGTTGCTGCTCTCAAGGGCACCAAGTTCGACAAGGTAGTTATCGCAGGCGGCCGCTATGGCTTAGGCTCTAAGGATACAACTCCTGACCAGATCAAGGCTGTTTACTGGAACGATGCTGCTAAGAGCACCTATAAGCCCAGATTCACTATCGGCATCACAGATGATGTTACACATCTCTCTCTGGATTCCGAGGGCAAGCTCGATACTGCTCCCGCAGGAACCACAGCCTGCAAGTTCTGGGGCCTCGGCGCTGACGGTACCGTTGGTGCTAACAAGAACTCTATCAAGATCATCGGCGACCACACCGACATGTATGCTCAGGCATACTTTGCATATGACTCCAAGAAGTCCGGCGGCGTAACAATTTCTCACCTGAGATTCGGTAAGACTCCTATCAAGAGCACCTACCTTATTAACATGGCAGATTTCGTTGCTTGCCACAACCAGTCCTATATCAACAAGTATGATATGGTACAGGATATCAAGCCCGGCGGAACCTTCCTCCTCAACACTCAGTGGACAGAGGAAGAGCTGGATAAGCACCTCCCCGGCCAGGTAAAGAGATATATCGCTGAGAACAATATCAAGTTCTACATCATCGACGGTGTTGATATCGGTAAGAAGATCGGCCTCGGCAACAGAATCAATACTGTTCTTCAGGCTGCATTCTTCAAGCTCGCTAACATCATTCCTATCGAGGATGCTGTTAAGTACATGAAGGACGCTGCTACCGCTTCCTATGCTAAGAAGGGCGACGACATCGTTAAGATGAACCACGACGCTATCGACGCTGGTGTTAAGGAAGTTAAGGAGGTTAAGGTTCCTGATTCCTGGAAGAACGCTGCTGATACAGCAATGGGTATGCCCGCTGCTACAGAGGGTAGAAAGGAAGTTGTTGATTATGTCAACAAGATCCAGATCCCCGTTAACGCTCAGCAGGGCGATAAGCTCCCCGTTTCCGCATTCAAGGATATGCCTGACGGTACCTTCCCCCAGGGCTCCGCTGCATACGAGAAGAGAGGCATCGCAGTAGACGTTCCCGCTTGGAACAGCGCAAACTGTATCCAGTGTAACTTCTGCTCCTATGTATGTCCTCACGCTGTTATCCGTCCCGTTGCTATGACTGACGACGAGCTGGCTGCAGCTCCTGAGTATGCTAAGAAGGTAGCTGTCAAGATGACAGGTATGCCCGGCATGAACTTCGTTATGACTACTTCCGTTATGGACTGCACAGGCTGCGGCTCCTGCGTAAACGTATGTCCTGGCAAGAAGGGCGCAAAGGCTCTCGAAATGAAGCCTCTCGCGGATCAGGAAGGCGTTCAGGAAGTATTCGAGTATGGTCTCAAGCTGGTTGAAAAGCCTGAGGTGCTCGAAAAGTTTAAGGAAACAACAGTTAAGGGCTCACAGTTCAAGCAGCCCCTCCTCGAATTCTCCGGCGCATGCGCAGGCTGCGGCGAGACTCCTTACGCTAAGCTGGTAACTCAGCTCTTCGGTGACAGAATGTTCATCGCAAATGCAACAGGATGCTCCTCTATCTGGGGCGGCTCCGCACCTTCTACTCCTTATACAGTAAATAAGGAAGGCAAGGGTCCTGCATGGGCTAACTCCCTGTTCGAGGATAACGCAGAGTACGGCTACGGTATGTGGCTCGCACAGAACACACTCCGTCAGAGAGCTATCAACAAGCTCCTTGAGATCGAAAAGACCACCGATAAGGCTGACGTTAAGAAGGCTATCGAGGGCTACCTCTCCACAGTAGATGACGGCAACGCTAACAAGCCCGCAACAGCTGCTCTTATCAGCGCACTTGAGGCTTGCGGCTGCGATAAGGCTAAGGAGGTTCTTGACCTTAAGGATTACCTCGGCAAGAAGTCCATGTGGATCTTCGGCGGCGACGGCTGGGCATATGATATCGGCTTCGGCGGTCTGGACCACGTTATCGCACAGAACGAGGACATCAACATCTTCGTATTCGATACAGAGGTTTACTCCAACACAGGCGGACAGTCCTCTAAGTCCACACCTACAGGCGCTATCGCACAGTTTGCTGCTGCAGGTAAGGAGACTAAGAAGAAGGACCTCGCAGGTATCGCAATGAGCTATGGCTACGTATATGTTGCACATATCGCAATGGGCGCAGATATGAACCAGTGCATCAAGGCAATTTCCGAGGCAGAGGCTTATCACGGACCTTCACTCATCATTGCATATGCTCCTTGTATCAACCACGGTATCAAGGCTGGTATGGCAAAGGCAATGGCAGAGGAGAAGAAGGCTGTTGACGCAGGCTACTG
>CAMEYZ010000003.1 GCA_945947715.1 uncultured Clostridia bacterium
TTCTTTTCCTCAGCGAGAACGCTTACAAAGTTCTTGAAAATATTTGCTCTGGGGTCGGAAATTGAATATACCGCGTGACCCATTCCGTAAATAAGTCCCGAATGATCGAAGGCTTCCTTGTGGAGCAGTTTTTTCAGATAATCCTTGACCTCATCCCTGTCGGTCCAGTCGGAGACATTCTGCTTCATATCGTCGAACATCATGGTGACCTTGATATTGGCGCCGCCGTGCTTGGGCCCCTTAAGTGAGCCCAGCGCAGCCGAGATAGCGGAATATGTATCCGTACCCGAGGACGTAACTACATGAGTTGTAAAGGTGGAATTATTTCCGCCGCCATGTTCCGCGTGGAGCACAAGGGCAAGGTCCAGCACCACAGCCTCCAGCCTTGAAAAGCTGCTGTCGGGACGGAGCATGTGCAGTATATTTTCAGCGGTGGAATACTCAGCCTTGGGGTGATGGATTATAAGGCTTTCTCCCTCGTTAGCGTAATTCTTCGCATGATAGCTGTATACGGACAGCAGTGGAAGTCTTGCGATAAGCTCCACAGACTGGCGCAGAACATTTTCCACAGAGGTATCGTTAGCACTGTCGTCGTAGGAGAACAGCGACAGCAGTCCGCGGGAAATATTGTTCATCAGATCGCTGCTGGGGGATTTCATTATAATATCTCTTACAAAGGTGCTGGGCAGGCTGCGGCAGTCAGATAAAATACGGCTGAAATTATCAAGCTGCTTTGCATCGGGAAGATTTCCGAAAAGCAGCAGATAAACGGTCTCTTCAAAGCCGAAGCGCTTTTCGCTGATAAAGCCGCGTACTATGTCGTTTATATTGATACCGCGGTAATACAGCTCGCCATCGCAGGGCACAGACTTTCCGTCCACCGTCTTGCTTGAAACGATCTCCGATATTTCAGTAAGTCCTGCAAGAACACCCTTACCGTTAATATCTCTGAGCCCTCTTTTAACATCGTACTTAGTATAAAGCTCGGGATCGATCCTTCCGTTCTGTCTGCAAAGTCCGGCAAGCTCGCCGAATTTTCCTTCCAGCTCGGAAACAGTGAAATTCTTCGCCATATTTTACCATTCCTTTCTTAACAAATTATCATCATTTTTTCAATAAGCTATTTTATAATTATAACATATTTTCAGAAGCAAGTCAATCGAAAAATTCAGATTTTAATGAAAATACAGTGAAAATCAGATAAAATATTATAAAAATGTTATCTTCTGAAAACAGAAACTGCTATTATCACAGCAGGCGCCGCATAATTTAGGATAAAGCCCCACAGCTTTTTTCCGCGAAATCTCAGACTTCCTCCGTTGGATATTTCGTCAGCGGCATTGTCAACTCCCCATACCCGTCCCACAAGGATACATATGAATATAGCTCCCAGCGGCATTATGATATTATCCGCTGCAAAGGAGATAAATTCAAAGATGTTCATTCCGAAAATGCTGATACCCGACAGCTCCCCAAATGAAAGCGAAGCAGGTATCCCCAGAGCCGCAGTAATGCCCGCAGTCATAAGCACTGCATATACTCGCTTTATTTTCAGCCTGTCCATGAAAAAGGACGCTACCACTTCAATAAGAGAAATAGCTGAGGTCACAGCTGCAATTAGTATCAGAAAAAACATTATCGCGCCGATAGCTCTGCCGCCCTTCATCTGCGAAAATACGGCAGGCAGCGTGCTGAATATCATTCCCGGTCCCGCATCGGGAGCCATTCCGAAGGAGAACACCGCAGGTATCATAACAAGTCCTGCAATGACTGCGATTATCGTATCGAGGATAACTATAGTGAAGGTGCTTGAAACAAGTCGGCTGTCCTTGGAAAGATAGCTACCATAAGTGATGAGGGTCCCCATTCCCAGCGAAAGTGAAAAGAACATCTGCCCCATAGCACTCAGAAGTATCTCAGAAAAGGGAGTATCTCCCGAAAGGTCGGGCAGAAGAAAAAATTTTATCCCCTCCGATGCATTCGGCAGAGTGAAAATGTATATCATTATACCAATGAGAAATACAAGCAGCACCGGCAGAAGCACCGCCGAAGCCTTTTCAATGCCGCCGGATATGCCCATGACTACCACTGCCGAGCAGATGAGGATAAATATAAGCTGCCAAAGTATGGGCTCGGCGGAGCGGGCAGAGTAATCCTCAAAGAAGTCCTGCTCAGGTATCCCCGAAAATGCGCAGGAAAGAAAATACTTGATGACCCAGCCGCCAACCACACTGTAAAATGACAGCACCAGCACCGAGCATACTGCTCCAAAGCCTCCAGCAAAGCCCCATTTCGGGTTTATCACCTTGCAGCTGTCCACGGCATTTTTTCCGCCGTTCCTGCCCACCGCAAGCTCCGCCAGAAGCACAGGCACGCCTATTGCAAGGGCTAAAATGATATATACTATCAAAAAAAGTCCGCCGCCGCTCTTCGATGCCACATAGGGAAATTTCCAGAGATTTCCAAGCCCGATGGCAGAGCCTGCGGACGCCATGATAAATCCGAATTTCGATGACCATTTTCCATTGTTGCTCATAACATTTTTTACCTTTTCCTTATTCATCAATAATTACTGTACTATATTTTTGTGCATTATGTCCTTGAATATACATTTTTCGCAACAGATATAAGGTAAATATTATAAAAATATTATTAAAATGTAAAAAGTGAGTTTTCACTCTTTTTATCGGAGAAGAAATGTGCTATAATAGATAAAGAATTCTGTTTCGCGTTCTGCGCGAAGCATAAGAGCATTATAATTAGGAGCAGGAAACATGATAGAAGATTTTATTCAGCTAAAACAGCTTGCACTTAAAAAATATTTCAATAACCTGAACGATATGCAGCAAAAGGCTGTTTTTGCAGTAAACGGTCCCGTTCTTATCCTCGCAGGAGCAGGGAGCGGAAAAACTACCGTTCTTATCAACAGGATCGCTAATATGATCACCTTCGGAAACGCTTTCGAGGACAAAAATGTCCCTCCCTCGGTCACCGATGCGGACATTGATTTTCTTAGAAGCTACGACGGCTCCCGCGCTGAGGAGGACGTTTCCCGTCTGCGCGAGCTGTGCGCCGTTGATACAGTAAAGCCCTACAATATCCTTGCGATAACCTTTACCAACAAGGCGGCGTCCGAGCTTAAGAACCGACTGTCCGACATGCTGGGCGAGGAACAGGCTTCCCAGATAGCAGCAGCTACCTTCCATTCTGCCTGTGTCCGTGTTCTCAGACGTGAGATAAGCAGACTGGGCTTCACAAGCAGCTTCACTATCTACGATTCCGACGACAGTCAGTCCATGATAAAGGCATGCATCGAGGCGCTGGATATCTCCGATAAGAATTTCCCGCCCAAGGCAGTCATGAATATGATATCCTCCGCCAAGGATAAGCTTATCGGCCCTGACGAGTACGAGGCTGCGGCAGAGGGCGATTACCGTAAAAATGTGGTGGCAAAGATATACAGGGAATATCAGTCCCGCATGAAGGCAGCAAATGCCCTCGACTTTGACGATATCATCTGTCACACTGTCAAGCTTTTCGAGGAAAATCCCGACGTGCTTGACCATTATCAGAATCTGTACAAATATATAATGGTAGACGAGTATCAGGACACAAATACTGCCCAGTTCAGACTGGTATCCCTGCTCTCGCAGAAGAGAAAGAACCTCTGCGTTGTGGGCGATGACGATCAGTCTATCTATCGCTTCAGAGGCGCTACAATTGAAAATATCCTCTCCTTTGAGGACGATTTTGAGGACTGCGCGGTCATTCGTCTTGAACAGAATTACCGTTCAACTCAGAATATACTTAACGCCGCAAACTGCGTTGTGAAGAACAACCTTTCCCGTAAGGAAAAAAAGCTCTGGACCGAGGGCGAGGAAGGAAACAAGGTAGTTATCTACAAGGCGGGCGACGAAAATGCCGAGGCAAGATTTATCTGCGACAAGATCGAGGATAACATCAAAAACGGCGGCGAATATAAGGACTGCGCTGTGCTGTACCGCATGAACGCACAGTCTAACAGCATCGAAAGAAATTTCACCTCCCGCGGCATACCCTACAAGGTAGTGGGCGGCATGCGCTTCTACGACCGCAAGGAGATCAGGGATATGATAGCATATCTGTCAGTTATCAACAATCCCGACGATGTGCTGCGCTTCAAGCGTATCGTGAACGAGCCTAAGCGTGGCATAGGAGATACTACCGTTTCGATGATCGAGCAGATAGCCTCCGATCTGGAAACATCTCCTGTATCGGTAATGCGTGACGCGGAGAATTATGCTCCCCTGTCCAAAAAATCTGCATCGCTCACAAAGCTTGCAGCAGTTTTCGACGCTCTAACCGAAGCTGCAGAAACAAAGCCTCTTGATTCGCTGATTGACCTGCTGCTGGACAAAACAGGCTACGGCACCATGATGAAAAATCTCGGCGATGAGGGCGCTATGCGTCTGGAAAATATCTACGAGCTGAAATCCAGCATGTCCGATTATATGAGGTCAATGGAGGAAGCCGGTGAGGAGCCTACACTTTCGGGCTTCTTAGAGGAAATCTCCCTTTACACCGATATCGACAAGCTTGACACCGACGCAAATGCCGTTTGTCTGATGACTATCCATTCGGCTAAGGGTCTGGAATTCCCTGTTGTGTTCATTGCAGGCATGGAGGAGGGCATCTTCCCCGGAGTGCGCAGCATGGATAATCCTGATGACATCGAAGAGGAGCGCCGTCTTGCATATGTTGCCATAACCCGTGCGAAAAAGCAGCTCTATATCACTCATGCGCAGACAAGAATGCTGTTCGGTCAGACCAACAGGAATCTGCAGTCCCGCTTTATCAAGGAGATAGACAAGGATTTCGTGGAGCGTATCGACGGTACCTTCAAGGCTCCTAAGAAAAAGACCGAAGAGGGCATTGTTGCACAGAACAACACCTATACTCTCCAGAGCCAGATGACCGCCATGAAGCTTGAGGCTGCAAAGAAAAACGCTTCTGCCGATTTCAGCGTGGGCGACCGGATAAAATCAACAGTGTTCGGCGAGGGTACCATACTTTCTGTTAAGAAAATGGGAAATGATGCTCTGCTTGAGGTAGCATTTGACGAGAAGGGCACCAAAAAGCTGATGGCAAATTATGCAAAGATCGTAAAAATTTGAGTTTATCATAAATTTTCTGCCGCGTCTTAATTGACGCGGTATTTTTTTAGTTTTTCGGCATAATTATTTATAAACACTATGCGCTTTTTTTCAACATTTTTGTATACTTAAACAAAATATACAAATCGTTATAAAAATAACAATACTCTATTCATATATTTTTTCTATAATATTTATAAGATAATATGATCGGCGGACGGTCCCCAAAGCAAGCACATTCGCGCTGACAGCATAAGGAGTGTGATAATATGACAGAGCTGCATGGAAAAGGCGTTTCAAAAGGAATTGCAATAGGCAAATTAAGCTTTTATCAAAGAGAAAAAATATGTATAAATCAGTTTCACAGTGACGATTCCAAGGAGGAGATCAGCCGCTTCAGATCAGCCTGCGATATCACATTCTCCCAGCTTGACGAGCTCTATCAGCGCGCCCTGACTCAGGTGGGCGAGGACGAAGCTATCATCTTCAATATACATAAAATGATACTCGAGGACTCAGATTACGTGGGCTCTGTGGAAAAATATATCACCGAGGAGCATCTCAGCGCAGAATATGCGGTTGCACTTACGTCGGAAAGCTTTGCTTCTGTTTTTGCTGCAGTGGAGAGCGAATATCTCAGATGCCGCGGCGCGGATATCAAGGACGTATCCGACCGGCTGATGAAAAATCTGATGAACATGCAGTTCTCCAACGAGAATAGCGAGCACGAGAACGTTATTTTCTCCGATGATCTTGCTCCGTCCGAAACAATCGGACTGGACCGCTCCAAGATACTTGCGTTCTGCACAGCCTTCGGTTCAAGCACATCTCACACGGCAATTCTTGCTCGGACAATGAAAATACCCGCTGTTGTAGGTCTGGGCGCATCGGCACTGAATGAGGATTTCAACGGCAAGGACGTCATCGTTGACGGGACCAACGGCATCATCTACATAGACCCCGACGAAAAGACCCGCACTGAAATGACCCGACGTCGCCGCTTTGAGCTTGAACGGGAAAGGCTGCTCCGCAGTCTCGTGGGCTGCGACAATGTCACCGCAGACGGTAGACGCATCAACGTCTACGCCAATATCGGCAGCATCGACGAGCTTGCTGACGTGGCTACCTGTGACGCAGGAGGAATAGGTCTTTTCCGCAGCGAGTTTTTGTTTTTGAATGGCTGTTCTCCCAGGGAGGAATCCCAGTTCCGCTGCTATCGGACCGTGCTGAAAAAGATGAACGGCAAGCCCGTTATCATCCGCACCGCCGACCTTGGCGCAGATAAGCAGCCTCAGTTCATGGAAATACAGAAGGAGGATAATCCTGCGCTGGGATTTCGCTCCATAAGGATAAGTCTCACCAACAAGGACGATTTCAAGGTGCAGCTCCGTGCGCTGTACAGAGCATCGGTATACGGCAATCTCAGCATAATGTTTCCCATGATAACCTCCGTGGAGGAAATACGTGAGGTCAAGGATATCCTTAAGGAGGTCAAACAGGAGCTTTCCGCCGAGGGCATACCCTATTCCGACAGCGTGCCTATCGGGATAATGATAGAGACCCCCGCCGCAGTGATGATAAGCGACCTGCTGGCACAGGAGGTAGACTTTTTCAGCATAGGCACCAACGACCTGACACAGTATACCCTTGCGGTGGATAGACAGAATTCCCGCCTTGAAAAGTTCTGCAATCCGCATCACACGGCGATACTTCGCATGATAAAGCTGACCGCCGACAACGCCCATAAGCACGGTGCATGGATAGGCATCTGCGGAGAGCTGAGCTCCGATACCGAGCTTACGCAGGCGTTTCTCGAAATGGGCATCGACGAGCTGAGCACCACCCCGTCAATGGTGCTGCCCCTCCGCGATAAGATACGTAGGACTGACCTTAGCAAGAGCAGCTCGCTGAAGACACTGCTGTGCGTAAATAACTGACTATACATAAAAAGCTCAGCCGTGCGCTTCGGCTGAGCTTTTATATTACTCTGACATACCATTCCCGGTCTTCTCCTTGATGACCAGATAGATAACAGAAGCAATAGGCACTCCCAGAAGTATCCCCGAAACTCCGCCAACACCTGCACCGATGAGTATGGCTATCAGCACCACAAGAGGCGGCATTCCCACAGACCTCCCCACCACCTTCGGATAGATGAAATTCCCCTCTATCTGCTGCAGCACAAGGATAAATATCACAAACCACAGCGCCTGTGAGGGCTCTATCAGGAATAACATCAGCGCTGAGGGAATTGTCCCGATAAGCGCTCCCACCACCGGGATAAGTGCTGTAACTCCGACTATCACCGAAATCAGCAGCGGATAATCAAAACCAAACACTATCATTCCCAAAAAGCACATAACGCCAAGTATCAGCGCTTCGGTGAGCTGTCCGTAAATAAATCTCGAAAAGCAGCCCGTCACAAGTCCCGCATATCTTACAGTCCGACACATTTTCTCTTCCCCCAGCATCGACGACAGCACCATTCCCGCAGCAGAAAGACATCTTTCCTTGTCCGCCAGAAGATATATGGATATCACTGCAGCAAAAACTGTATTCGTCAGAAAAACTGCTGCCGATGAGGTGAAATTGTACGCCTTTTCGGCAATTTTCGGCAGACTTTCCCTTATAAACTCCATTATGTTGTCCATTTCATCGCTGATGAGCTTTGCCATGGAAAACCCGTTTATCTCCCCCAGCTTCTCTGCGTATCTCATAAAGTTTTCGTAATATCCGTCAAAGCTGTTGATGAAAAGCCGTATGCTCCCGTAAAGCTGAGGGAGCATTATCGCCACTATCACCGCCAGAATGACAAGTATCGCAGCGTAGACCACTCCTACAGCAATATTTCGCCGCAGTCGTCCAGAGGCTCTGCGGAGTATTTTCCCTGCCAGAGCCTCCGCCTTGTTAACGGGAGCGTCCAGAACGGCTGCAAGGATAAACCCAAAAACTATCGGCATGAGCAGCGATATGAGCGTTCCCGCAAAATCAAGGAGACAGTCCAGCTTGATAAGAGCCGCTGCAGAAATAAATATTATCAAAAAATATACAGGCTTGAACTCAAATTGTTTATTCATGATCTGCTCCGATTTTTCAAGTAAATGTTAATATAGAATTATTATATGCTTAATTTTTTTCTCTATTGTATTAAATATCTAAAAAACTATTGCCAAATCAGAGAAAATATGATATAATTACTAATATCATGATTTTATTACAGAATCCACTATGTTTTTTGGGCGGTTTATCCGCCGGAAGGAGAAAAAGTATATGTCACACTGGATAACAAAAACTGCGGTATATCATATCTATCCGCTGGGCTTCTGCGGCTGCGAAAGACGTCATGAGGACGCTTCTCCCAATCCTGTAAACCGCATTGAAAAGGTCATCGAATGGATACCACATCTGAAAAATATGCACATGAACGCCGTATATTTCGGACCTGTTTTCGAGTCCGTGGCTCATGGCTACGATACCACCGATTACAAAAAGATTGATATCCGTCTGGGCACAAACGAGGATTTCTCCAAGGTCTGCAAGGCGCTCCATGATAACGGCATAAAGGTCATTCTCGACGGAGTTTTCAACCACGTGGGCCGCGACCATTTCGCTTTCAAGGACGTTCAGGCAAATCGTCAGAATTCCCGTTACTGCAGCTGGTTCTGCAATCTAAATTTCGGCGGAAATTCTCCCTATAACGACGGCTTCTGGTACGAGGGCTGGAACAACTGCTACGACCTGGTAAAGCTCAACCTCAATAACGGCGAGGTGGTTGATTATCTCCTGGATTCCATTAAGATGTGGATAGAAACCTGGGATATCGACGGTATCCGCTTCGACGCCGCAGACTGCCTCACCAACGATTTCATCAAGCGCGTTCACAGCTTCACAAGAAGCATGAAGCCCGATTTCTGGCTCATGGGCGAAATTATCCACGGAAACTACAAAATGTGGGCAAATCCTGAGATGTTCGACTGCGTAACAAACTATCAGTGCTACAAGGGAATATATTCCTCCCACAACGACAGAAACTATTTCGAGATCGCTCATTCCATCGAATATCAGCTGGGCCAGTACGGCGATATCTACATGTACAACTTTGTTGATAATCACGACGTTGCCCGTCTTGCAAGCCAGCTGAAAAATCCTGAGCATATCTACTGCTGCTATACTCTGCTGTATATGATGTACGGCGTGCCCTCCGTTTACTACGGAAGCGAGTTCGGCATCAAGGGCCAGAAGGGTCACGGCGAGCTTGCTGATGCGGAGATACGTCCCTGCTTAGAGCTTGACAGCATTCCTCTGCGCAACGATAAGCTCATGGCACATATTTCCGCTCTGGGTGCTATCAGAGAGCAGCTGGAGCCTATTCAGACAGGTAAATACTCCAAAATGGAGCTTAAGAACCAGACCTTCATGTTCAAGCGTGAGCTGAACGGGAATGAGGTTTATATCTGCCTGAATATCAGCGACGGAGATTATACATTTAATTTCAATACTAAGTACAGTCGTCTTGCAGACCGTCTTTCTGGAAAGCAGTTCGACGTGAATAACGGAAATGCATCTATCACCGTTCCTCAGAACGGCTCGATGATACTGGTGGACGATGCTCTCCCCAAGCCTGCTGTTACAGTTTCTGAAATAAAGACCGAGGCTCCCAAGCCCGCAGCTCCTGCTCCCGAGGTAAAGGCCGAAGAGCCTAAGCCCGTTGTCAAGGAAGAAGCTCCCGCTCCTGCACCTGAGATAAAGGAAGAGCCCAAGGGCACTCCCTCCGCAGGTATCCCCGAGGGAAGGAAAATAGTCATCGGCGGTCACTATAAGCACTTCAAGGGCGGAGATTACGTCGTTCTGAATGTGGCAAAGGACCACGAGACCCTCGAAGAACAGGTCGTTTATATGCAGATATACGACAAGCCCACAGTCTGGGTACGTCCGCTGAAAATGTTCCTGGAGGACGTTAACGACCACGGAAACATCAAGCCCAGATTCGCACTTGTTTCTGACTAATATAAGAGCATAAACAGTTCGCCCGTATTCCTAATTTTGGAATACGGGCGATTTTTTATAATTTTATAAATTTTACAAGATAGTTTCTTTTCTCAACGATATCCTCAATGACAACATCGGAAAAGCCCGCTTCTATGCCAAAGGCTATGAAGTCCTGTTTGTCGTATATCTTAAAGCCCTTTTCCGTATAGGATTTTGTTTTGTCTAACCATTCCTTTGAATAAACTGCATTGTAAAACACTCCGCCATCCTTCAGAACGCGATGGATTTCCTTTAAGCCTCTGACCGGGTCCTCCCAGAAATAGATTGTATTCACTGATGTAACTGCGTCAAAGGAGCTGTCCCTGAATTTCAGCGAGCAGCAGTCCCCCACGGAAAGCCTTACCCTGCCTGATAAAACCGCATTTTTGTTGCGGTTCTCAGCAGCTTCCTTCATGTCCTCCGAAATGTCGATACCATAAATAACCGCCCTCGTGACAGGCCGCAGCCTTTCGATCAGATAGCCGTTTCCGTAACCGACATCCAGTATGCGTGAACATTTTCGCTCCCCGACTTTGGAAACTATAGACAGATACATCGCTTGATTTATCCGATTCATAAAAAAGCAGCACACTCTGCCGACGATACCTCTCGGATCGCCGAACTGTGAACCGATATATTCCGAAAGCTTGCCCATAACGATATTCCCTTCATTTCTTATTCAGCAGCTTCCCTGCGGCTTTTGTCCAGTCCATACTTCCACTTAATGACCGCGGCGGCGATTATCACAATATATCCTATAATACTGAGCCAGTCGGGTATCTGCTCAAGGAACAGAAATCCCAGCAGTGCAGCAAATATGACCTGCGAATAATCGAACACGGATATCTCCTTTGCAGGCGCATGGGTGTACGCGGCAGTAATGCTGAACTGCCCTCCCGCCGCCGCAGCTCCCGTAAGGATAAGAAAAATCAGCTGTCTGCCGCTCATTGGAGCAAAAACCGCGATAACAAAAGGCAGAAGCACCAGACAGGAAAACACCGAGAAAAATAGCACGATAAGTGAACTGTTCTCCCCGCGCTGCCCAAGCTTTCGGACAAATGTGTAGGCAACGCCTGCGCCCAGTCCTCCGAGAACTCCCAGTACAGCAGGGAATATTTCCGAGGAAAACCCCGGCTTCACTACAAGAACAGCTCCTCCAAAGGCAAGGAAAACCAGCGCCCATTCCACCCTGTCCGCATACTCATGCAGGATAAAGCAGGAGAAAATTATCGCAAAAAACGGCGACAGCTTGTTTAGCATGGATGCGTCAGAGATGTTCATGTGGTCCACTGCGTAAAAATTGCAGATAAGTCCCACCATGCCACAAAACGCTCGCAGGAACAGATATTTCAGATTTCCGGGCTTAGGCCTGAACAAAATAAGCTTTCCCTTTACTCCGCCTTCTGCGGGAGTTTTTATTATTGCAAAAAATGCAATCACCGCTGCAATAGCGTTTCGGAAAAAGCATTTCTGCATTGTTGGTATATCCCCTGAAAGACGGATAAACAAATTCATCAGCGCAAAACAGAACGCCGCCGATATAACGCACAAAATACCCTTTGTGCGGCTGTTGATATTCATTTTAAAAGCGCCTCAACTTCATTATTTTTGGCCATAATATGCATTTTTTCCGTGCTTGCGCAGATAGTGCTTGTCAAGGAGCTCCTGCTGCATCGGCCCGACAGCTGGAGCAAGTGTTAGCGTATTGAACGCCATGGTCGCACATTCCTCCAGGACCACTGCATTATGCACTGCATTGAACGGGTCTGTCCCCCATGCGAAGGGACCGTGGCTCTGCACCAGTACCGCGGGTATCTCCATTGGGTCAATTCCGCGACGGGAAAGCTCCTCTATGATAACATTTCCCGTTTCAAGCTCATAGCTGCCGCCTATCTCCTCGGGAGTCATTTTTCTCGTGCAGGGAATGTCTCCGTAGAAATAATCCCCGTGAGTGGTCCCGAGGGCTGGGATATCTCTTCCTGCCTGCGCAAAGGAAGCCGCCATTCTGCTATGAGTATGAACTATACCGCCCATAGACGGATATGCTCTGTAAAGCGCAAGGTGAGTATCCGTATCGCTGGAGGGACGATATTTCCCTTCTACAGTCCTTCCGCTTTCAATATCCACCAGCACCATATCCTCGGGCTTCATGTCATCGTATTCCACCCCCGAGGGCTTGATGACCATTATTCCCTTTTCCCTGTCTATTCCCGAAACGTTACCCCATGTAAAGGTGACAAGTCCGTATTTCGGCAGCAGCAGATTGGCACGGCACACTGCTTCTTTTAACTCTTCCAGCATGTTAAAACTCCTTTAATTTCCAAGCGATATCGTTATAGAAAAGCTCCTTTTTGAACTCGGAGTAATTCGTCTTGTCGGTGATATGTACATATTCTATCTGCATCATGTCAGCCCAGTCCTCCATCATCTGAGCGGTGACAGCGGTAGAAAGCACCGTATGATGTGCGCCGCCTGCCTCTATCCAGCATTTCACGCCTGTGAGAAGATCAGGCGCAGGCTTCCACATCACCCGTGCAACGGGAAGATTAGGCATCTCACAGATAGGCTTTATGACCTCGATATCCTGAACGATAAGCCTCATTCTGCCGCCCATGTCGATGAGTGAAGCTACTATTCCTTTTCCGGGCTTGCCCTCGAATACAAGACGTGCGGGTGGCTGACGGTTGCCTATTCCAAGAGGATGTACCTCTATTCTCGGCTTATCAGCAGCTATGGACGGGCATACCTCCAGCATATGTGCTCCGAGAGATACCTCTCTGCCGGGCGTAAGGTCGTAGGTGTAGTCCTCCATGAACAGCGTGCCACCGTCCAGCCCCTCCGCCATTTTCTTCATAACAGCAGTCATTCCCGCTACCTTCCAGTCGCCCTCGCCGCCATAGCCAAAGCCGTCGTACATCATGTTCTGAGAAGCAAGTCCGGGAAGCTGCTCCATGCCGTAAAGGTCCTGGAAATTGTTAATGAAGGCCGTGCTGCCCTCTCTGTCGAGAATTTCCCTCATGGCGATTTCTTCCCTTGCCTGATAGCGGACAGTTTCCATATCGTCAGTGGCAAAGTCGTAGCGCTCGGAATACTCCTTAATCTTGTCGTCGATTTCTTTTTCGGTAACCTCCGCCATGACCTCGGAAAGATGTCCCACCGGCCAGTAATCCACCTGCCAGCCCAGCTTTATCTGAGCCTCCACCTTATCGCCCTCGGTAACTGCCACGTCTCGCATGTTATCACCAAAGCGGACAATGCGCAGCTTATGGGAATAGTCATAGCCCACCGCAGAGCGCATCCATGCTCCCAGCTCGTCGGTAACAGGCTTGTCCTGCCAGTAGCCGGCGATTATCTTTCGAGGCTGTCTCATTCTTGCGGTGATAAAGCCGTGCTCCCTGTCGCCGTGAGCCGCCTGATTGAGGTTCATGAAATCCATGTCTATCTCATCATTGGGGATAGTTCGGTTATACTGAGTAGCCAAGTGACAGTGGGGCTTTTGAAGCAGACTAAAGCCGTGTATCCACATTTTGCTGGGTGAAAAGGTGTGACACCATGTCACCACTCCGCAGCAGCTGTCGTCATAATTTGCTTCCTTTGCGATGCGGGTTATTTCCTCGTCGGTCTTGACGGTTGCCTTGTAGATAAGCTTATAGGGAAGCTTATCGCTCATGGCCTCCGCCATTTCCTTGCCCCGTCCTGCGACAGTCTCAAGGACCTCATTTCCGTACAAAAACTGACTTCCCACAACAAACCAGAATACCTTTTCCATAGCATATTTCCTTTCGATCACTTAATATTATCCACTGCGGAGCGCTCAACAGCCAGCCCCTTTTTGTAGCCTTCCATATATCTGTCAAAGCCTGCCCTGTCGTCAGTATCAGGATATATCACAGAGGGATTGCTGTCTGCGAAAACTCTGTTCTTTAAGAACTCGTCCAGTGTCTCGCCATTTTCCTTTCTCACAAGATACGCCGCAAGGAGCGCCATTCCCCATGGACCACCCTCACCAGCAGTCTTCATGACGGAAACTGGAGTGTCCAGCGCAGCAGCAAGTATCCGCTGTCCTGCGTCGGAGGATTTAAAATATCCTCCATGGCCCATGAGCATTTCTGCAGAAACGTTTTCCTTTTTAAGTGTTTCCATTCCTATTTTAAGTGCGCTGACTGCGCTGTACAGCTGCACTCTCGCCAGATTGCGAAAATCAAACCTTGCTTCGGGAGTGCGCACAAGAAGAGGTCTGCCCTCGTCAAGTCCCACAGCAGGCTCTCCAGACAGGAAATTGTACAAAAGCAGTCCGCCGCAGTCCTTTTCGCCATTGAGAGCCTCACCGAATATGGAAGAATATATATCCTCCATACTCCGCTCGATGCCCATAGAATCGAGAAAGCCCTTGAAAAGCTGAGCCCATGCATTTATCTCATTGGTGCAGCTGTTGCAGTGGACCATAGCTGCAGGCTTTCCGTCAGGAGCTGCTACTATATCTATCTCAGGATAGTATCCGCTAAGTGGCTTTCCGAGAATTATCATAGCAAATACCGATGTTCCCGCAGAAACATTTCCCGTACCTGCCGCAACGGAATTTGTAGCGGTCATGCCCGTTCCTGCATCGCCCTCAGGAGGACAGAACGGGATACCTGCACAAAGTCTTCCTGACGGGTCAAGAAGCCTTGCTCCATTTTCCGTCAGATATCCGGCATTTTCTCCTGCAGGAAGGATATCTGGGAGTATGCTCTGAACGGGGATAGCAAAGCCCTTTTCCGACGCCATTTTATTGAATTTTTCAAGATATTCTTTGTTCCAGCACAGCTTTTCCCCGTCAATTGGGAACATTCCGCTTGCCTCTCCCGCGCCCACTGCTTTGACTCCCGTCATCAGATAGTGGATATATCCTGCAAGCGTGGTAAGGTATGCAATATCGGAGCAGTAAGCCTCTCCATTCGATATCGCATGATACAGATGAGCTATCGACCATCTGCAGGGAATATTAAATCCGAAGCTTTCGGTCAGCTCAGCTGCTTCCTTCTCGGTAAAGGTATTTCTCCATGTGCGAAAAGGGGTAAGGAGCTTGTCATTTTTGTCAAGTGGAAGATATCCGTGCATCATTGCGGAAATGCCTATTGAAGCGAGCTTCTCAATTTCAATGCTATATTTTCCGCGGACCTCCTTAGCAAGCTCAGCATAAGCCGCCTGAACTCCGGAAACTGCGTCCTCAAGACGATAGGTCCATATGCCGTTTTCGAAGCGATTTTCCCATTCAAAGCTTCCTGATGCCACAGGAGCAAAGTCCTCACCGATAAGAACAGCCTTTATCCTTGTTGAGCCCAGCTCTATTCCAAGGGACGCCCTGCCCGATAAAATATACTCTTTTATATCCACCGAAAAACCTCCGTTCGTTATAAAATCATCAAATCTATTATACAATCATTTGTATAATTTGTCAACGTTTTCTTTTTAAACAAAAAATATCCGTCCCCCGATTATTCTCGGAGAACGGATAATATTTTCGGATAATTATTCAGTCATAAGACCGCATACAAGGTTTGCAAACTCAGAAGGATTTTCAATAGGCATGCCCTCGATAAGCAGAGCCTGCGTATACAGGATATTTACGTAATTTTTCAGCTTGTCCTTGTCGTTTACATAGAGGTCCTTAAGCTTCTCAAATATCGGGTGATTAGGATTGATCTCCAGCACCTTTTCAGCGGATACCTTCTGACCGTCGGGCATCTGGTTGAGGACCTTCTCCATTTCAAGGGATATCTGTCCGTCATTGGAAAGGCATACAGGGTGAGACTTCAGCTTTTCGGATATCTTAGCCTCCTTGATCTTGCCGTCAAGGGAGTCCTTGATGTAACCGAGCATATCCTTGTTTTCCTCGGAGAGCTTCTTGATCTCCTCCTTCTGTTCCTCAGTTTCAAGGTCCAGGTTGCCCTCAGATACCGACTTGAATTCCTTGTCCTTGTACTGCTGCATCATCTTGAGAGCGAACTCGTCAACGTTATCGGTGAGATAGAGTATCTCATAGCCCTTTTCCTTAACGACCTCTGTCTGGGGAAGTGAATCTATCTTGGCAACAGTTTCGCCCGTTGCATAGTAGATGTACTTCTGCTCCTCCTTCATGCCGGAAACGTACTCATCGAGAGTTACCAGCTTCTGCTCCTTGGAGGACGTGAACATCAGCAGATCCTGTAAAAGCTCCTTGTTCATGCCATAGCCGTTATAGATGCCGAATTTAATCTGGATACCGAAGCTCTTCCAGAACTCCTCATACTTTTCGCGGTCGGTGCGGAGCATTTTCAGCAGCTCGTTCTTGATAGTCTTTTCGATAGACTTGGATATCTGCTGGAGCTGTCTGTCGTGCTGGAGCATCTCACGGGAGATGTTGAGTGACAGGTCAGCCGAATCCACAAGACCTCTTACAAAGGAGAAGTGATCAGGCAGGAGCTCCTTACACTTATCCATGATAAGCACGCCGCTGGAATAGAGCTGGAGCCCCTTTTCAAAATCTCTGCTGTAATAGTCATAGGGAGGCTTTGAGGGAATGAAAAGCAGTGCATCATAGGTCACGCTGCCCTCGTTCTTAGCGTGAACATATCTGAGAGGCTCGTTGTAATCGTGGAATTTTTCCGAATAGAACTTGTTGTAATCCTCAGGCTTAAGCTCGTTTTTGTTTTTTCTCCAGATAGGCACCATGCTGTTGAGGGTCTCCAGCTCGGTGTATGTATTATACGCCGCATCGGAGTAATCGTCCTCCTTAGCATCTGCCTTTCTTGTACGCTTTTCAACGTTCATTTTAATGGGGAAGCGGATATAATCGGAGTATTTCTTTACAAGGTCCTTGATAGTCCATTCCTGGAGATATTCGCCATACTTGTCGTCGTCGGTATCGTCCTTAAGGGTGAGGATTATCTCGGTGCCAACATCGGGCTTGTCGTATTCGTCGATAGTATAGCCGTCGGCACCTGAAGACTTCCAGACATGACCCTTATCAGAGCCAAAGGCCTTTGAGCGGACCTCGACCTCCTTAGCTACCATGAATGCCGAATAGAAGCCGACGCCGAACTGACCGATGATATCAACGTCCTCCTTAGGCTCATTGTTTTCGTTTTTGAATTGGAAGGAGCCGCTGTTTGCGATAACGCCCAGATTGTTTTCCAGCTCCTCAGCGGTCATGCCGATGCCGTTATCCTTGATAGTGAGAGTACGTGCGTCCTTATCGGGGATAAGCTCGATAACGAAATCGGACTTGTTCATGCCGACCTTATCGTCGGTCAGGGACATGAAGTACAGCTTGTCGATAGCGTCGCTGGCATTGGAGATAAGCTCCCGGAGAAAAATCTCTCTGTGAGTGTAGATCGAGTTGATCATCATATCCAGCAAGCGCTTGGATTCTGCTTTAAATTCCTTAGTTTCTGCCATTTTAAAACAACTCCCTTTTATCACATTTTAATTATTAGCAATCATCGTCGTAGACTGTTAGCACTCATTCTCTTTGAGTGCTAATTAAAGTATATACCTTTTCCAATTGAAAATCAAGCTTTTATTTGATTATTTACATTTATTTAATATTTTGTACATTTATTAGGCTTATTCTTATAGTTTTGTTGATATTAACTGTTCGTACCTTAGGCTTTCGGTCACTTCCGCGAGAAAATGTCACCTAAGCTGAAAAACTAAAAACGCGGCAACGGCAGTGGGGATTCTCCGCCAACCTCGCTTGCTATTTCCTTGAATATCGGTCCACAGGTCAGATTGCCTGAAATACCGTCCTCCGCAACTATCACTGCTGCATATTCCGGCTTATCATATGGGAAAAATCCTGCGAACCAACAGGTCAGCTCCTCTACACCGTCCTCGGAATAACGGCCGGTCTGCGCTGTGGAGGTCTTTCCGCCTCCGTCCGTATTTTCGGGTATCGCTGCGGAATTATCCTTGTACAAAGTATCGTACATGAAGCTTTTCAGAGTGGCAGCGGTCTCCTCGGACATTATCCTTGTATAATGAGCCTCTGCTGAGATATCCTCCGCCGCAGACTCCACAGTACCATAAATAAGCCGCGGCTCGGGCATCATGCCGCCATTTGCGATGCCACAGATAAATCGGCATACCTGCAAGGGCGTTGCGGAAAGCTTTCCCTGACCAAAGCATAAATTCGCCTTTTCCGCAGGAACGGAAAGCTCTTCCGTGCTCGGAAGATAACCGCTCCCAGATATAATGCCGCCCAGATCGTACTCCTGTCCGAAGCCGCATAGCTGCATATAATTTTCGAGAAATTCCGTGGAGATGTTCCTGCCTAAGCTTATAAAGTAAGGGTTGCAGCTTTCGACCATAGCACTGCGCATGTCCAGCCTGCCGTGACCCGCCCAGTAGTGACAGCCGAACTCCTGCTGACCCACCATTATCTTTCCGCTGCATTTCACGGCAAACTCGTCGGAAATGCCGTATTCAAGCGCCGCCGAGGCAATGACCGTCTTAAACACTGAGCCCACGCTGTACGAGGAAAACACCCGATTCACAAAGGGCGCATCCTCACGGTCAAGATAATCCGCCATGTTGTCGATGTCATAGACAGGACGACTGACCGCAGCAACGATATCTCCGTTTTTCACATCCATAACGATAATAGCTCCCTTGTCCAGCTTTTCCGCTGCCTTTTCGCATATGCTCTGAATATCGTAGTCCAGTGACAGCACCACTCCCGCTGAGCAGTCTATATCATTGTCGTACTCAATCTCTGCACCGTCAAGGACGTTTCCCATGGCATTCACGCTGTAGGTGAACCGAGAGCATACCTCGTGCTCATCGGTAAAATCGGAGAAAAGTCCCTCCACACCGCATTTTCCATAATTCTCGGAGCTATATCCCAGAATATGACGCGCAAAATACTTATCATCATACCGCACCTTTACCTCGGTCACGGGAGTAAGGGGATCGGAAATGTTCCCGTCAGAAAGCTCACACAAAAACGGAGCATTTCCTCCTGCATTGGCATTGAATTTTTCCATATCCGCGATCTTGGGATATATTTCCTCCAGGTCAAAGGTATCGGGATTGATAAGCGCCATGTATGTGCTGCTGCGGTTAACCAGCGGAGTCATGTTGCGGTCATAGATATATCCCTTGCAGCGAGGTACCTCCACCGAAAATGAACCTCTTCCCGTGGCCGCAGTAATGACCTCCTCATCATTGATAACACAGCTTAGCTTCCACATGAGAAAAATATACAAAAGCCCCATAAAGGCAGCAAAGAAAATTATCCTTTTTTCCATAAAAAATCCCTCCGAAGTGATTATTCACCTCGGAGGGAGCTTTTATACCAGTCCTGCCTTTATTTTTGCAGCAGTCACCGTGTTTTTCATAAGCATTGCAATAGTCATGGGACCAACTCCGCCCGGAACGGGGGTGATGAAGCCTGCCTTTTCAGCGCACTCGTCAAATTTGCAGTCACCACAGAGCTTGCCCTCGTCATTTCGGTTCATGCCCACGTCGATGACAACTGCGCCTTCCTTGACCATATCGCCTGTAATGAAATCTCTCTTGCCCACAGCCGCAACGAGAATATCCGCCTCAGCGCATATCTCCTTAAGATTTTCTGTCCTCGAATGACAGATAGTAACGGTACCGTTGCTGTGAAGGAGCAGCATAGCCATAGGCTTTCCGACGATGTTGCTTCTGCCGACTACTACGCACTTTTTGCCGCATACGTCGATACCGGTATCTGCGACAAGCTCCATTATACCCGCAGGAGTGCAGGGCAGAAAGCTGTAATCGCCTATCATAATGTGCCCCACGTTTGCCGGGTGGAAAGCGTCCACGTCCTTTTGGGGGAGTATCTCATTGATAACGGCGTTCTCGTCGATCTGCTTTGGAAGCGGGAGCTGAACAAGGATACCGTCCACATTATCGTCCTTATTGAGCTTGTCCACCAGCTCTAAAAGCTCTGCCTGTGTGGTTTCTTCGGGGAGCGCGTACTCGAAGGATTCTATTCCCACCTCAGCACATGCCTTCTTTTTGTTGTTCACATACACCCGTGAAGCCTGATTGTTTCCCACAATAACAACAGCCAGTCCCACATGAACGCCCTTTTCCTTAAGAGCAGTGACCTCGTCTCTCACCTGAGCCTTTACTCTTGCGGAGACTGCCTTTCCATCAATCAGCTTTGCCATTTTCATTTTCCTCCTCGTTATTATTTTCTGACTTTCCGGGCTCATCTGCGACGCTTTCCTCCTCTGGGATATCATCATCGACGATTATTCTCTGCTCAGGAGTAAGCTCTGCCTTCTCCTTAGAGCACTTCTTGTTTTTCTTTTCCTTGCTCTTCTGTTCCTCTTCCTTTTCCCGTTCCTCGGCAGCCCTAAGGAGCGCCTTGGATTCCTCGGTATTCACATAGAGAACAGGAGCGCCATGCTTCTTGATACGTATACGCATCACGATAAGTGTGGTAAGTGAAGCCACAAACAGCACAGCAGCTAACAGCTGAGATACTCTCACATCGCCAATATAAAGGCTGTCGGTGCGCAGACCCTCGACTATCATTCTTTCAAAGCCGTACCAGCAGGTGTACATCAGTATCATTTCACCGTCATAGCGGCGCTTCTTGTAGTACAGGTGGAGCAGCAGAAATCCCAGCAGACACCATATGGACTCGTACAAGAAGCAGGGGTGAACAGGAAGATAGGGATCCACAACGATACCTGTCTTATCAGTGATCTCTGCGCCGTGAACGGTAAGATAATTCTGGATACGTCCGCTAGACATTCCCCAGGGAAGTGTGGTATTGGTGCCGAAGGCCTCGTGGTTGAAAAAATTGCCCCAACGTCCTACACCCTGACCTATCAGAAAGCCCATGCCTGCCAGATCGAGAACGGGCAGTATCTTCACCTTTCGCAGCTTCAGCACAAGGCAGCCGAAAACTATGGCTCCGATAAGTCCGCCATAGATAGCAAGCCCACCGTTTCGTATATTGAATACCTCCTTGATGTCGTGATACTGGTCCAGGTTAAATACAATGTAATAGATGCGGGCGCAGACTATTCCGCCGATGATGCCCGCAAAAACTGCGTCGATGACCTTATCACCGTCCAGACCGAAGTCCTTCATTTTTCCAAAGCAATAGATAAGCGCCAGCAGAAGTCCTACCGCTATGATAATGCCATACCATTTTATAACGAGTCCGCCGATAGAAAATGCGTCGCTGTTCACATTCAGCTCTATCCCGATATTGGGAAAGGTTATCTGATTCCAGGGTAGCTTGTCAAGATATTCCATTTAGATATTCTCCTTTTTACACACACATCAGGAAATCGGGTCGATTATCGAAAGGACCCCGCGGCTTGTATCGAACTGAGCCTTAAGCCTGTTTTCGACGTCTTCGAGAGTAACCGCAGCTGCTATCTCCAGCTCATCAAAGGCAGTCAGCCCGCTCATTGTCTTGTTTATCATGTTGGTGGCAATATCAGAGGGAGAATTCAAATCCTTCACAAGAGAGCCATAGTATGCCTTCTTGGCATTTTCAAACTGTTCTCTGTCAAAGCCCTCCTTCTTGCAGCGTTCTATCTCCGCGGAGATAAGCTCTGCCACCTTTTCCGGGTCACGGGACTCTCCGCCGAAAATCGGCATAAAGAAGCCTTCTCCGCTAAATACCTCTGTCGAGAACGTGGAATTTATCAGCCCCTCGTCATAAAGCTTCCTGTAAAAATCGCTGGTCTTCTCCGCAAGCAGATACATGACCAGATTGGTCTCAACCTCTGCCTTAAGCATTTCCCTGCCCTCCAGAGCAGCACACTTGTATCCCAGATTGAAAATGGGCACAGCCACCTCCATGCTCTTTCTCACCAGTGGAGCTACTATTTCATCGGGCTCGTCCGGGAAAACGGTCTGCAGCTCCATATCCTCGTTAGGGATAAGCAGCCTGTCGCATATCTCAATTATCTTATCCTCGTCCACGTCGCCTGCAATGCTGAGCACCATGTTCTGCAGATTATAAAAGGCATAGTAGCACTGATAGAGCAGCTCGGGGGTGATATGAGAAATAGTCTCCACCGTACCTGCGATGTTTATCTTAACGGGATTATTGAAGTAAACCGCTTCAAGCAGATTAAAGAAAACGCACCAGTCAGGATTATCGTCGTACATTTTTATCTCCTGTCCGATGATGCCCTGCTCCTTGGCCACTGTTTCCTCGGTGAAGTAGGGCTTCTGAACAAAGTCAAGGAGTATCTCCAGCGACTTTTCAAAATTGTCGGTGCAGCTGAAAAGATAGCAGGTCCTGTCAAAGCTGGTATATGCGTTGCCGGAAGCGCCTGTCTGCGCATACAGCTGAAAAACATCGCAGTCCTCATTTTCAAAGAGCTTATGCTCCAGATAGTGAGCGATACCGTTGGGGACGGTTATAAAATCCTTGTCCTTTTTGGTCTTGAAGGTGGTGTTCACCGAGCCGTACTTTGTGCCGAAGAGAGCATGAGTCGTGCTATAGCCCTCCATTTTCCAGATGCAGATGCGCAGTCCCGAGGGGTGCTCAATGACCGTATATTTTTCGTCAAGACGCTTACTTTCGATAATTTTCTTATTCATTTGCAGGATTCTCCTTTCCTGTGAGGACATACACCGTATCGGGTACAAGACTGTTTGCGGCAGCAACGATGTCCTCCTTGGTCACAGCGTCGATAAGCTGTGCTTCCTCCTCGGGAGTAACTATATTATCCTCCATACACTGATCGAGATACCAGTTTGCGATACTTCCGGGGCTGTCGTACACGGCCTTAAGCGAGCTTTTCGCCAGCAGCTTTGAATTGCTGAGAAGCTCCTCGGTAAACTCGCCCTTTTTGAGAAGCTCCAGCTGATTATATATCTCTTCCCTTGCGGGATTGATGTTCTGATGCTCGATGCCGCAGTCTATCAGAAGCACCTGCTTTTTGGAGTTATAGCCTGAGGGGCAGTAGTAGCAAAGGCTCAGCTTTTCTCTGACATTTTCAAAAAGCATGGAAAAAGGCGTTCCTCCGAAAACAAAGGAAAGCATTTTCATAGTCTGCTTTGAGGTGCAGTCTGTCTTGTATGCCATGACCATTTTGGACTGATTTACGTCCATTCTATCGGTGACATAGACCATATCCGACTTCTTTGCAGAGGGCACGGTCTTATACTCTGCAGGAGCATTTCTTTCCAGAGCTCTTATCCTGTCGAATATCTTGTTCTTGTCCTCATCGCCGATGCCATAGCCCGAAAAAACAACTTCAATGCGGGCATTTTTCAGGAGCTCGGTGTATCTTTTGTATACATCGGCACAGGTCAGCTTTTCCGCGTCCTCCCGATAGCCGTTCACGGGAATCCCCGCAGGCTCGCCCTTGTAGATATTTTCCTTTGCCTTGCCAACGGCGAATTTACGCTTGTCGTTTATCTCCGCGTCGATATCGTCCAGCAGCTCCTGCTTTTTCAGTCGGAAATCATTTTCGGCGAATATGCCGTTTTCAAGATGAGGCTTAGTAAGGCAGTCCAGCAGGATATCCACTACCTCTCCGCTGATATTATCGCCGTCAATGGTGTACTTGTCGGCGATAGAGCCTGACATGAGCGACACAACCTGAAAATCTCCCAGCTTTGAAACGCCGCAGGAAATGCTGGCATGATAAAGGGAGGCCAGCTTTCGACTGAGGGCTGTGATAGTGGGATATTTTTCATTTGAATCATGAAGCAGGTCGGGAATGACCGCATTTGCGGAAGCATTTTTCCTGTCCATGGGCTCCAGCAGATGAATATAGATATAATTGGTCTTGAAGCGCTTGTCGATTATTTCGGTATATTCTGCGCCCTCACATATTTTTTCACGTTTATAAGAAACAGACATAGTTTAATTCTCCAATCTATTAGAAGGTTTATCGGCGAAAATCGAGCATTTCCTCGGCATTTTTCAAAGCCGCATCGGTAATGCTGTCCCCCACCATTATCCGTGCTATCTCGTATTTTCTTTCATCTGCGCTAAGAGTTCGGACGGTGGTAAAGGTCCTGCCGTTATCGGTCTTCTTTTCGATAAGCAGATGATTGTCCGCCATTGCCGCCATCTGCGCCAGATGAGTCACGCATAGGACCTGTCTCGCGGAGGATACCTCCCTGAGCTTGATGCCTATCTTCTGCGCCGCACGTCCGCTGACTCCGGTATCTATTTCATCGAATATCAGCGTATGTATGTCGTCCTTGTCGGCGATGACATTTTTCAGCGCAAGCATTATTCGTGAAAGCTCGCCGCCCGAAGCAATTTTCGACAGCGGCTTTAAGGCTTCGCCCTTATTTGCGGAAATAAGGAACTCCACAAAGTCCATGCCATTTCCCGTCAGCTTTCCGGTAGTCTGAGCCACAGACAGCTTCACATTCGGCATATCAAGGAAAGCAAGCTCCTCTTCTATCTGACTGACGAAGCGTTTTCCCGCTTCCGTCCTTGCCGCCGAAAGAGCCTTCGCCTTTTCGGAAACCTCCGCCAGAAGCCTTTCCCGCTCCCGTGCAGTATCCTTTATCTCCTCGGAGGAGCCCTTTATCTTTTCCGCCTCCGCCAGCGCCGTATTATAAGTATCCAGCACATCGGACAGCGTAGGACCATATTTTTTCTTCAGCTCCCGCAGAACATCTATCCGCTCGGATATCTCAGCGATATGGGCAGGGTCGGCGTCAATGCTGTCATTTTCGCGGATAAGCTCGGAAGAAATATCGGAAAGCTCCACCCGTATGCTTTTCAATCGTCCGATAAGCTCTGGCAGGCTCCCTATCATATCGGAAAAGGGAGAAAGTGCGCCGATTATCCCGTCCAGCATTTCCCCTACTCCCGAATTATCCTCGTCACCGTCGATAACATTGTATGCCTGCGAAAGTGCCTGTGAGATATCATAGACGTTGATCGCCTTTTTGTATTCCGCTTCAAGGAGCTCGTCCTCGTTTTCCTCGATTTCCGCCTGACCTATCTCCTTTATCTTCATGCGGATAAGCTCTTCCCGTCCGGAGCGTTCCCGTTCCTCAGCAGCAAGTCTTTTCAGCCTTCGGGATACCTCCTGGAGGCTCACAAAGCTTTTCCTGTAATCTGCGATCATATCCTCCAGCCCGCCGTAGCTGTCGAGAATGTCAATATGCCTTTCCGACGCCAAAAGCGCCTGATTATCGTGCTGACCGTGGATATTCACCAGCAGCTCGCCTATCTCCCGGAGAGCCGACACTGTGGCGGTATGAGAATTTATCCGCGCCACGCTTCCTCCGTCCGCCATAATTTCCCTTGTAACTGATATCTCGTGGTCCTCGTGGGATATTCCCAGCTCGTCCAGCTTTTCCTCCACCTTGGGGGAAAGCTCGGTAAACAGAGCGGTTATAACAGCCTTATCACAGCCACTGCGGACGATATCCTTTGAGGTCCTCTGTCCGAGAACAGCATTGATGCCATTGATAAGTATAGATTTACCCGCACCGGTCTCGCCCGTAAATACGTTGAAGGAATCGGTAAAGGGAATAACTGCCTCGCTGATAACGGCAAGATTTTTAATATACAGCTCTTTAAGCATACTGAATCACCATTCCGCCGCACCAGAGCGGCATAAAGTCTAAAAAACTGTGATTTTCTCTACCGTCTGTCCTCAGGCGGCATCACATAATAAATTATATCATATTTTAGCAGCATCGTCAAATTTTATTGTCTTTTTTTATGATTCGTCCGAACTGCTCCGCAAGCTCCTTGGCAAGCTGCTCAGTGCGCATCAGGACAAATATGGTATCATCTCCTGCGATAGTCCCCACTGCATTGCAGCAGTTTTCTCTGTCCATCGCAGCACACACTGCCTGAGCAGTACCCGTTTCGCAGCGAAAGACAACGATATTCCCCGCATGATCTGCTGAAATAAGGGAATCGTACACGATAGACGGTATCTCCGACGTCTGCCGTATATCCGCGGAATATTTCTGTCCTCCGTTTTCAGAAGACATCTTTCTTATGCCAAGCTCCTTCATATCCCGGGACAGCGTTGCCTGGGTGACCGAGATACCCTCTGCCGCAAGCTTCTCCCGCAGAGTTTCCTGTCTGTCGATATCGCTGCTGCTGATTATCTGCAGCAGCTTTTCCTGTCTTTCGGATTTCAAAAAGAACACTTCCTTCTCACTTTATCGGCTTCATCAGCTTATTGTTTACCGCGTCATAAAATGAAAATCCGTTGATATCTATAAGGCGCAGGGTCTTTTCCGACCTGGAAATTATCACCTTGTCCGACCTCTGTACGCTCACACCCGTCCTGCCATCAACGGTGAGAAAAACGCTGTCGTCCTCAGCAGCATGAGTTACCACAAGACTGTGGCAGGGCGAAAACAGGATAGGTCTCGATGATAATGACTGGGGACATACTGGCGTCAGCTGTATACATTCCAGACAGGGCTCCACGATAGGACCTCCCGCCGAAAGAGAATAAGCCGTTGAGCCTGTGGGCGTGGAAAAGATAAGTCCGTCCGCCCTTATAGAGCTCACCGTTCTGTCCCTGATAGACACATCAAAATCTGTCAGCCGTGAATAGGGTCTTGAAACGCATATATCATTGAGTGCGGAATATTTTTCCTCGGTGCCGTCTGCGCGGACTATCCGCCCGTCCAGCATCATGCGGTTCTCCACCACATAATCTCCGCCTACCAGCCTTGAAAGCTTGTAAAGCTCGTCCGTTTCCAGCGAAGCCATAAAGCCCAGCCTTCCCACGTTTATCCCGAGAAGAGGCTTTTCATACTCGGCCGCGCAGGAGGAATATTCAAGGATAGTCCCGTCGCCGCCAACTACGATGACAACGTCGCAGCGGCTGATAGCTATGTCCGCAGCCTCAAAGGAAATATAATCATCACTTAGA
>CAMEYZ010000004.1 GCA_945947715.1 uncultured Clostridia bacterium
CGCGCTGAGGAAAATGATCCCTTCGAAAAGGCACAGCCAGCAGCTAAGGAAGAGCCTGCGTCGAGCTCCTATGAGCCTGGACCTGAGCCCGAAAAGCAGAATTACAGCTCTGACCTTGATGAGGTGGATACCAGCGGTATCGTTCTGGACGAAATGGACAGCAGGGTCAGCTATATAAGCACTCCTGCGGACGACGCGGCAAAGGCTTTAAAGCAGATGGTAATGATGGACGATATGTCAATGGAAATGGTCGATAAGCCGGTGCTTGACGACCTGAGCTCTGAATATGTGACGGTAAGAGAAAGAGCAAAAAGCGATGACCTTTATCGCAAGGATACCCTTAATGACCGGGAAAAGAAGGCTCTTAAGGACAGAATGCACGAGGAGATATATCGCAGACCCGAAAACTTTAATAAGAAGACCGGGGATTTTCTGCAGGAAAAGCTCATGGCGGAAAATCGTCTGAAGAAGGCAAAAAAGGGACTGCTTGTCACTATCGGTGCGATGCTTATCACCCTTGCCTGCGCCGCAGCTACATATCTGGGACTGCACGAATATAACGAAGCCTATACCTATCTGGCGGCAGGAACTATTATTGCTGCGCTGCTGATGATGGTTAGGTCCCGGGGCACAAGACTTGCTGCGATCATCTACCTTGCAGTGAATACGCTGATACTGGCAGGTCCGGGACTGGCTCTGACCGTGCTGAGCCAGAATAAAGAACAGCTTGACAATTTCAATCAGCTTGTGGTGGGGTATACAGTTCCGATAATTCTTAGCGGACTTGCACTGTTTATCCTCGGTACCAGTAAGAATGTTCTGATTTATTTTACTACGGACAAAGAGGGCAAGGAGATAAAAAAGCATTTCTGACATTACATAAGGCAGCGGAGGTACATCATGACTATAAATGAAGCAATAATAGCACGCCATGCGGTGCGTACCTATACGGATAAGAAGCTTGACAGGGATATCCTCGATAAGCTCACAGAATGCATCGCAGAGTGTAATAAGGACAGCGGACTGCATATCCAGCTCGTCAGCGGAGAGCCTAAGGCCTTTGATGGATTTATGGCTCATTATGGCAAGTTCAGCGGCGTGGAAAATTACATCGCGCTTATCGGGAAAAAAGGCCCCGACCTTGAGGAAAAATGCGGATATTACGGCGAAAAGCTTGCCATTTATGCACAGTCTCTGGGACTTAATTCCTGTTGGGTGGCAATGTCCTACAGTAAGGTAAAGGGTGCATATGAGATAGATGCAGGCGAAAAGCTGCTCATGGTGATATCACTCGGATACGGAAAAACTCAGGGCGTCCAGCATAAGTCAAAGCCGGCAGAACAGGTCAGCAATATTTCTGCCGATTCACCGGAATGGTTCGGAAAGGGCGTCGAATATGCGCTGCTGGCACCCACGGCTATGAATCAGCAGAAATTTTACCTGACACTTAACGGTGACAGGGTAGCTGCAAAGGCAGGTAGCGGATTTTATACCAAGACCGACCTTGGGATAGTTAAGTATCACTTTGAGGTGGGCGCAGGTACGGAGAATTTCCGCTGGGAATGATATCATGAAAATCGACCGCTTAGGCGGTCCTTTTTTTTACGACATTTTTCGAATAATTCAAATAATTCTTGACTTATTCAAAAAAATGTGGTATCATATAAAGTAAAGATTTTGGAAAAGGGTGAAATGATATGGACGGGAATTTCATGCAGGAATTTCTCGCTGGAAGGAGCTTTTGTGCATATGAATATTTCGGCGTTCATCGCACTGAGCAAAACGGCACCAAAGGCTATGTTTTTCGGGTATATGCACCAAATGCCGCTCGCGTGGAGCTTATGGGTGAATTTTCAAACTGGATAAGATTTGACATGAATCGGGATAAGTATGGTGTGTATTCCGTATTCTGCGCAGATGCCCTTCCGGGACATATATATAAGTATGTCATCACCGACAAGCGTGGACGCTCCACAGAAAAATCCGACCCCTACAGTGTTTATATGGAAACGCCGCCTGCATCTGGGTCGGTGGTGTACGATATGGACGGTTATAATTTCCACGACGAAAAATGGATAGAAAACCGCAGCAGGCTCTACAACTCGCCCATGAATGTGTATGAAATGCACCTCGGCTCCTGGCGCACCAAAAAGGACAACCCCCAACAGGGCGAGCTTAGCGAGGTATTCTCCTATGACGAGCTGATAAAGCGACTTATCCCGTACCTGAAAGAAAACGGTTTCACACATCTGGAGCTTATGCCCCCTGCGGAGCATCCCTTCTATGGCTCCTGGGGCTATCAATGCAGCGGATTTTTCAGCGCGTCCTCCAGATATGGCACTCCCGATGGACTTATGCGGCTCATCGACAGCTGTCACAGGAATAACATCGGTGTTATCGCAGATTTTGTGCCCGTTCATTTTGCGGGAGATAGCTCATATCTCCACTTGTTCGACGGAACGCCTCTCTATGAGTACGACAGCATTGATGCCATGTACAATCAGTGGGGAAGCTGCAATTTCTGTCATTCTAAGCCTGCTGCGGCAAGCTTTCTGCTGTCCGCGGCGAATTTCTGGATAGATAAATTCCATGTAGACGGTCTGCGAATGGACGCTATCAGCAACATGATATACTGGAGCGGCGATTCAAAGCGGGGAGTCAACAGCGGAGCAGTGGATTTTCTCAAAAGACTCAATGACGGGCTCCACGAAAGGTGGGGAGAAATTCTCCTTATGGCGGAGGACTCCACCGACTTTTTAAAGGTAACTGCACCCGTAAAATATGACGGTCTGGGCTTCGATTATAAGTGGGACATGGGCTTTATGAACGATACCCTCAACTACTTCAAAACGCCTCCCGCCGAGCGCCCCAATAATTACGGCATGATACTTTTCTCAATGGAGTATTTCTATAATGAGCTGTTCATACTGTCCTTTTCCCATGACGAGGTGGTCCACGGAAAGGCGACCATTATCCAGAAGATGTGGGGAGACTATGATGTGAAGTTCCCACAGTGCCGCACATTATATATGTATATGTTTGCTCACCCGGGGAAAAAGCTGAATTTCATGGGCAATGAAACGGCGCAGTTTCGCGAATGGGACGAAACGCGTCAGCTTGACTGGGAGCTTTTAAAATATCCGCTCCATGACAGCTTTCATAGATTTTTCCGTGACCTGTCGCTGGTGTACAGATATAATCCTGCTCTTTACATAGGTGAGTATGACATGGCAAGCTTTGAGTGGCTGGAAAATTCGGCCTATGAGGAATGTGTATACGCCTTCCGCAGGACTGCGGGCGGACAGAGCATGATATTCGTCATGAACACCTCCGACAGACGATACGACAGCTTTCGCATAGCCGTGGGAGACAGGATAAGGCTCCGTGAGATTATCAACAGCGACAGCTACATATACAGTGGCAGCGGTTTTGTGAACGAGGGCGTTATCGCATCGGAGGATATCCCCCACAAGGGAAAGGAGCATAGCTTCACCTGCAAACTTGCGCCATTTGGCAGCGTTTTATTTGAAGTGTGCGAATGAAAAACACACCCGTAGGAATGGACCTGCGGGTGTGTTTGTTGTTTTGATTATTTTCCTTTTGGAGTAAGCAGCGTCTTAAGATATTTCACACGCTGTTCGTCCCTGTATTCGGGCTTTACGAGGTAGTATATGTAGCTTTCCAGCACATCTACTGGGTGCATCATTCTGCCCTCAATTTTGAAGTTGCTGTAGCCCATGGGGACGTACTTTTCGTATATTGCTTTGTTTGAGATGTGATTGCCCAGCTTTGTGGTGCGGTAGAAATCATAGCTCTGATACTGGCAGGAGAACTCGCCGCGCTCCACAGGCTTCAGCGCCTGCTTTTCATTGCCGAACACCTGCGCATTGTGCATTATCTGCTGTTTGCCCAGATATTCATAGTGAGCCTTTCTGCGCTTGCAGTGGGGTGCACAGTAGGGATTTACAAGAAGCTCTATTTTGTCTTTATTCGGGAGCTGCTCTAAGACCTTGTAATCGTGGTTCCAGTTGTAGTCTAAGACTACCAGCTTGTAGTCCTTTTCCAGCTCTGCTTTGAGCTCGTCCAGGTCTTCTATCTGCTTGACCGTCGATGAGATAAGGGGATATTTCGGATATTTATTTCGGATATACTCTTCCAGACAGGGCTTGTTGACGATAATTTCGTTCAGTCCGTTTTCGGCGACCCTGGTTATCATGTTGCAGAAGGGGTCCGTGAGGTCCTTTTCGGTGATAAGGGGATTTGTAAAGGTGTAGCGGATAGGTATGCCCCGGGAGTTGTACTCCTTAATGGTATCCTCTATCTGCTGTCTGCGGACAGCGCCTATTACGGTGCGGCCGCCGTTCCACAGAGCAGGCGGAAAACAGCCATAGGACGAGCCTATCTCGATATTATCGTAAAAATATTCGGGACGACGCTTTATTTCGTCTGCGAAAAGCAGGTTCATTCTGATATTCCCGTAAAAATCGGGGAGGTGGAATTTTATCTTCATTTTATATCCTTTCTAAGCTGATCGCTGAATATTGAAGTGCATATTTTAAGTGCCTTCTGTTCTATACCTATGTCTGCTCTTTCGGTGACTATTTCCTTTCCGTCCATCAGCAGTGGGAATGGCTCTCCGTCCGATGACGTAAATTCGCCCTTTATCACAGAGTAGTATCTGACCTTGCCGGAAATATCCGCCACGCCTTTTTTGTACATGGGAGCAGCAGCGCAGACCTCGGCGAAATTGCAAGGCTCTGCCACAGCCATTTCAAGGAGACCATCATTCAGCACAGCATTCGGTGCAGGACAAAATCCGCTGCACCAGCCGGAATTTGTGACAGTGATAAGGGTATACTCCAGAGTTTTTGTCAGAGGATACCGCCTTGTTATGCCATTTGCGGTGTGGGACACGAGGAAATTCGTATACACCGAGTATTTTTTGTTCCCCATAAGAGAAGCCGCAAAGCTGAGCTTATCCGATAGGGGAGCTGCTTTTGGAAGCTTTTTTGATATTCTTTCGCTGCGTCTGCGGACGGTGCTGTCAAAGCCAAGAGATACGCTGCTGATGAAATATTCACCGCAGCATTTTCCCAGGTCGATGCGGCGCAGCTTCATTTTCGGCGAGCCCTCCAGCAGTCCAAGCTGTTCGGCGGCGGAATATATCCCCGACCTCGGGCCGTACAGCTTAGCAGCGATATCGCCGGTCTTTCCCAGAGGCAGCACTCCCAACGGAGTATCGGAATGAGCAAGAGCATTTACCGCCTCGTGGACAGTGCCTATCCCACCGCAGGCGAAGATGATGCAGTCCTCGCCGTATTTTTCAGAGTAGCCCTTTGCAAGGGAAAAGGCACTGTGTTCCTCGGTGATATATTCGGTGATATATCCGTCCGTTCTGCCATTTTCGATGAAGGCGTTTTCGATATCCTGAATAACGGAGTGTTCCTCCTCCGAGCCCTCGGATATGTTAATTATAAAAATGTATTTCATGTGAGCTCCTGTACAAATTTATACCGAAAAAGCCCTGCACAAAGCAAGGCTCTTATTTCCGACCGATTTAAAGTTGCTGCTATGCAGACAGCTGCACATCATTCAATGATATTTACAACGATAACGATAGCAAAGAAGATGAAAGCAAGTATCTTAGTAAGACGCTCTAAAGCTCTCTCCTTTGTGTTCTGAGCATTTTTGCCGTAGAAGCTGTCGTTGTTAGTTCCGCCGATAGCCGAGGTCATTCCTTCCTGCTTTTTGGTCTGCGTAATTGTAACGCATACTATAATAACAGCAAGTACGATAAGTGCGATGCCTAATATTAATTCAATGATTGACATATTCTGTAACATTATACATTTCCTTTCATTTCACACGTGATAACACAATATAACTATTTTATAGTATATCATACTCCTTCAGAAAAATCAAGTGTTTTTTTGAAAAAAATAATTTTTTTTGAAAAACCTCTTGACAAATGAAAATTAATGTGTTATACTTTAGTACAGTAAATAAATCCTGTGAGCAAAAGCAAGTAACCGTATTGTCGGCGGCACAGAGAGTCCCGGTTGGTGGAAAGGGACACGTAACGGATATGGCGAATGGGTTTGTGAGGAGCCGGGTGAATGTACTTTGTATTAGTAGCCTGCGCCGCGTTTCCTGCGTTAGTGTGAAAGGGTATTGACGCTTTATGCCGCGTACTTAAGCTAAGCCGCATAATATGGAAGCCTTCCGCCGTCAGTATCTGTACGAGGCGGATTTTTTAGTCCGTAAAATCGGGTGGCACCGCGTTAATTTGTATTATCGCCCCGACTGAACATTTCTTATGAAGTGTTCAGTCGGGGCTTTCGTATTTTTAAAGGAGGCAATAACATGATAAGCATGACCTTTGATGAAGTTAAAAAGCTTGCACAGTCGGGGGATTATAAATGTATCCCGCTGTCAACGGAGATATACTCCGATATGCGTACACCTATCGAGGTGCTGCGCATACTGCAGAACGTAAGCTCCCACTGCTATATGCTGGAGAGCGCCGAGGATAACAAAAAATGGGGCAGATACACATTTCTGGGCTATGACCCCACTACCGAGATAACCTGCATGAACGGCGTGATGAAGATCACCGAAAACGGTGTGACCACAGAGCAGACCGTCGCTCACCCTGATGTGATGATCAAGCAGATAATCGCAGACCACAAGAGCCCTAAGCTGGAAAAGCTGCCGTCCTTTACGGGAGGACTTGTGGGATATTTCTCCTACGATTACATAAAGTACAGCGAGCCCGAGCTCAAGCTGGACGCAAGGGACGAGGAAAGCTTTAACGATGTTGACCTGATGCTTTTCGATAAGGTCATCGCTTTTGATAATTATCGTCAGAAAATAGTGCTTATTGTCAATATTTCTGTGGACGATCTGGCGGACAGCTACGCAAAGGGCGCTGAGGAGCTTCTGAAAATGAGAGAGCTTATCCTCCATGGACAGCTGAAAACTCATGTTCCGGGCAAGCTTAAGTCGGAGTTCCGTCCGCTGTTTAGCAAAGAGGAATACTGCGAAATGGTCGAAAAGGCAAAGCATTATATCCGCGAGGGAGATATTTTCCAGGTGGTGCTCAGCAACCGTCTTGATGCGGATTATGAGGGCAGTCTCCTGGACGCCTACCGTGTGCTGAGAACGCTGAATCCTTCGCCCTATATGTTCTATTTCTCCAGCGACGATATCGAGATAGCAGGCGCTTCTCCCGAAACTCTGGTAAAGCTGGAGGACGGAGTGCTCCATACCTTCCCGCTGGCAGGCTCCCGCCCCAGAGGTGCTACCGATGCGGAGGACAGACAGCTTGAAAAGGAGCTTCTCGCCGATGAAAAGGAACGCTCCGAGCACAATATGTTAGTTGACCTGGGAAGAAATGACCTCGGAAAAATAAGCGAGTTCGGCACTGTCGAGGTGGAGAAATATATGTCCATCGAGCGATATTCTCACGTAATGCATATCGGCTCCACGGTCCGCGGACAGATACGCCATGACCTGTGTGCTACCGATGCGGTAAATTCCGTACTTCCTGCGGGAACTCTTTCCGGTGCGCCGAAGATAAGAGCCTGCGAGATAATCAATGAGCTTGAAAACAACAAGCGCGGAATTTATGGAGGCGCTATCGGATATATCGACTTTACGGGAAATCTGGACACCTGCATTTCGATACGCATAGCATTCAAAAAGAATGGCAAGGTTTTCGTCCGTTCAGGGGCAGGTATCGTCGCAGACAGCGTTCCCGAAAAGGAATATCAGGAGTGCATCAACAAGGCAAAGGCTGTAATGACTGCGCTTAAGGAATCCGAAGGCGGACTGGAATAAGGAGGGCTACACATGATTTTGCTTATTGATAATTACGACAGCTTTTCGTACAATCTGTATCAGCTGGTAGGTTCCATTGACCCCGATATCAAGGTTATCAGAAACGACGAAATGACCGTCGAAGAGATAGAAAGGCTTGCTCCTGACAGGATCATCCTGTCACCCGGACCAGGCCGTCCCGCAGACGCGGGCATCTGCGTGGAGGCGGCAAAAACCCTTGGAAAGCATATCCCGACGCTGGGCGTGTGCTTAGGACATCAGGCAATATGCGAGGCATACGGTGCCACCGTTACCTATGCAAAGGAGCTTATGCACGGCAAGATGTCACATATTAAGCTGGACACGGATTCTCACCTGTTTAGTGGCATGGACCAGGTCATCGAGGGTGCAAGGTATCATTCCCTTGCAGCGGATAAGTCCACAATCCCTGAGTGTCTCAAAATAACGGCAGAGACCGACGACGGCGAGGTCATGGCAGTGGAGCACAGGGAATATCCTATTTACGGCGTACAGTTCCACCCCGAATCCATTCTTACTCCAAAGGGCAAAAATATTCTGATGAATTTTATTAAATAAGAAAGGTCGGTAATTATTATGATAAGCGAAGCAATTAAGCAGCTTATGAACAAGGAGGACCTATCCTCCGAGACCGTTGAAGCAGTCATGGACGAGATAATGTCGGGAAATGCCACACAGGCACAGATGGCGGCATATCTTGTGGCTCTGGAAATGAAGGGCGAAACTATCGAGGAGATCACCGCCTCCGCAAAGGGCATGCGCAAGGCAGGAACTCCCCTTAAGCACGAGGGCAGCGTTTTTGAGATAGTCGGCACAGGTGGCGACCGTTCCAATTCCTTTAACATCTCCACCACTGCATCACTGATGATAGCGGCTTCGGGAGTAAAGGTAGCAAAGCACGGCAACAGAGCGGCTTCCAGCAAATCGGGCGCTGCGGACTGCTTAGAGGCACTGGGCGTAAATCTCACCCTTGAACCTGAAAAGAATGAGAAGGTGCTGGAGGAATGTGACATATGCTTCCTGTTCGCACAGAAATATCACTCAGCTATGCGCTTTGTTGGTCCTGTAAGAAAAGAGCTGGGCGTAAGGACTGTATTTAACATCTTAGGACCACTGACAAATCCTGCGGCGGCTGATATGCAGGTAATGGGCGTGTATGACGAGTCACTGCTGGAGCCTATGGCAAAGGTGCTCACAAACTTAGGCGTTAAGCGTGGAATGGTAGTATACGGTACCGACCGCCTTGATGAGGTATCTATCTCCGCTCCCACAAAGGTATGCGAGTTCGATAACGGAAGCTTCAAGACCTACACTATCACTCCTGAGGATGTGGGACTTAAGACCGCAGACAAGTCGGAAATACTCGGCGGTACAGGGGCTGAAAACGCAGAGATAACAAAGGGCATCTTAAAGGGCGAGATCAAGGGCGCTAAGAGAGATGTTGTGCTGCTCAATTCCGCATGCGGACTGTATGTGGCAGGAAAGGCTCCTTCCATAGCCGAGGGTGTAAAGCTGGCTTCTGAACTTATCGACAGCGGCAAGGCTCTTGCAAAGCTGGACCAGTTCGTGGCTGCGACAAACATGTAATGGTGATGATATGATACTTGACGATATTGTACATTTTCGGAAGGAACAGCTTGAACGGGAAAGGTCGGCTGTTTCCTATGATGAGATGAAAAAAGCGGCGGAAAGGATAGACCGTCCCTGCAGAGGCTTCGGAAAGGCCCTCAAAGCACAGGGACTGTCCGTCATCGCCGAGGTAAAGAAGGCTTCCCCCTCAAAGGGACTTATCCAGCCGGATTTTCACCCTGCGGAAAACGGCGAAGCATACGAAAAGGCAGGCGCTGCGGCTATATCCTGCCTTACCGAGGAGCATTATTTCATGGGCAGCTCAGACTATTTCCGGGCTGTTCGTGAAAGGGTGGATATCCCCATGCTGCGGAAGGATTTTATTATCGAACCCTATCAGATATACGAGGCAAGAGTCATGGGAGCGGACGCGGTCCTGCTCATAGCAGCCCTTCTGGATAAGGAAAAACTGTCGGAATACCGCAAAATCGCGGAGAGCTTAGACCTTGATGTGCTGGCAGAGTCCCACAACGAGTATGAGCTTGATAGCGTGCTGAACGCAGGCTGTACTGTAATAGGCGTGAACAATCGCGATCTTAAGACCTTTGAGGTGTCTCTTGAAACCACAAAACGACTTTTTGACACTATTCCTAAGGAATATGTCAGAGTTTCGGAAAGCGGTATAAAAAATAACGAGGATATGAAAATGCTCCGTTTATACGGCGCAGATGCTGTGCTTATCGGCGAAACGCTGATGCGCAGCGGTCTGGACGGAATTGCAGACTGCATGAAGTCGCTGAAAGAGGGGCTTTATGATTAAGCTGTGCGGCGTCCGACGGTATGAGGACATTGAGTACATGAACGAGGTCCTGCCCGACTATATCGGAATGATACTTGCGGAGGGCTTTCGCAGAACGGTGGACATCAGCACCGCAGAAAAGCTGTCAGAAAGGCTCGATGGCAGGATAAAAAGGGTGGGCGTGTTCGTAGATACGCCACCTGAACAGGTAGAGGAATGTGCTAAGCGGATAGGACTTGATGTCATACAGCTTCACGGTTCGGAGGATAGCTCATATATCAATGAGGTGAAAAAGCTGGGGATACCACTGTGGGAGGCGGTGAAGGGCCGCTGCGCCGAGGATATATACGCGGCAGAAAAGCTTGGCTGCGATGGTCTGCTTCTGGACAGCTTTGTCCCCGGACAGATAGGCGGCACAGGAATTGCCTCCGACTGGAGCGTTATAAGCAGCGCAAAAATAAGCTCTCCCTTTTTTCTGGCGGGAGGGATAAACGCGGATAATCTCAGTGAAGCACTGAAAATTTCCCGTAACGTAGATATTTCCAGCGGCATTGAGTCAGACGGAGTTAAGGATATCGAAAAAATTCGCAGAATAATGAAAATATACAAGGAGAATCAACATGAGCAAGGTTGAAAAATTCGGAGAATTTGGCGGACAGTTCGTCCCCGAAACGGTAATGAATGCAGTCCACGAGTTAGAGGACGCATATGACAAATACAAGGACGACCCCCAGTTCAAGGCAGAGCTTACAGAGCTTTACAAGGATTATGCAGGACGTCCCTCTCTGCTGTACTATGCGGAGAAAATGACAAAGGACTTAGGCGGCGCAAAGATATACTTAAAGCGCGAGGACCTGAATCATACAGGCTCTCATAAGATAAATAACGTTCTGGGACAGATACTCCTTGCCAAGAAAATGGGCAAGAAGAGGATAATCGCCGAAACGGGCGCAGGTCAGCACGGAGTTGCTACTGCGACGGTATGTGCTCTTATGGGCATGGAGTGCTGCGTATACATGGGCTGCGTTGACGCTGAAAGACAGTCCCTGAACGTGTACAGAATGAAGCTTCTGGGCTCGGACGTGGTTCCCGTGGAAAGCGGTACGGGAACTCTTAAGGACGCTATCAACGAGGCGCTGCGTGACTGGGCCACCAACGTGGAGAACACCTACTACTGTATCGGCTCGGTAATGGGACCCTATCCTTATCCCCAGATGGTTCGCGATTTCCAGAAGATAATCGGCGAAGAGATAAAGGCTCAGCTTAAGGAAAAGGAGGGCAAGCTGCCTGATTGTGTAGTTGCTTGTGTTGGCGGCGGCTCCAATGCCATGGGCGCGTTCTATGACTTCATCGGCGACAAGTCGGTTCGTCTGGTAGGCGCGGAGGCAGGCGGCGAGGGTGCTGATACCGAAAGGACTGCTGCCACTATCGCAAGAGGTACTACCGGTATTTTCCACGGAATGAAGTCCATTTTCTTACAGGACCAGTATGGACAGATAGCTCCCGTTTACTCTATTTCCGCAGGACTTGACTATCCCGGCATAGGCCCAGAGCATGCATATCTCCACGAAACAGGCAGAGCAGATTATGTGGCGATAACCGACGAGGAGGCTGTCTGTGCCTTTGAATATCTGTCAAAAATGGAGGGTATTATCCCTGCGGTGGAGTCAGCTCATGCAGTTGCCGCAGCCATAAAGATCGCTCCCACAATGGGCAAGGACCAGATAATGGTCATCAACATTTCGGGCAGAGGCGACAAGGACGTTTATCAGGTAGCAAGATACAGAGGCGTCGAAGTTCAGAACTAAGAGAGGAAGTAACATGATGAACAGAATAGATAAATGCTTTGAAGATTTAAAAAATCAGGGGAAAAAGGCGCTTATCACCTTTGTGACCGCAGGAGACCCTGACCTTGAAACTACAGAAAAGCTGGTCCTTGAAATGTTTGACAAGGGCGCGGATATCATCGAGCTGGGCATTCCCTTTTCCGACCCTATCGCAGAGGGAGTTACAATTCAGAGAGCCTCGCTGAGAAGCCTTAATAATGGCACCAATCTCACCAAGGTCTTTGATACGGTAAAGCGCATCAGAGAAAAGACCGACAAGCCTCTGCTCTTTATGATGTATCTGAACACTATCTACGTGTACGGCACCGAGCGGTTCTTCAACGAATGTAAGGAGTACGGCATTGACGGAGTTATCATTCCCGATATGCCCTACGAGGAACGTGACGAGGTGCTGGAATACTCCGAGAAGAGTGGCGTTGTGAACATCAATCTTGTAGCGCCCACATCTCACGGAAGGATAAAGGAGATAGCCTCCAATAGTAAGGGCTTCCTGTACTGTGTATCCTCCACGGGAGTTACCGGCACAAGAAGCAGCTTCACTACTAATTTCGATGAGTTTTTCGGAACTATCAAGCAGTATGCTACCTGTCCCTGTGCGGTGGGCTTCGGAATATCGAATCCTGAGCAGGCAAAGAAGATGTCCTCCTACTGCGACGGAGTTATCGTGGGCTCTGCGGTGGTAAAGCTCATCGAGAAGAGCGGCCGGGACAGCGTGCCCGAGGTGGGCGAGTTCGTCAAGTCTCTTAAGGACGGTATCTCTCAATAATTGATGATTAATGACAGACTCCCGTCTGCGGCTATTTTAAGCTGCGGACGGGAGCTTATTTTATGGTTGACTTTTTTCAGGAAATATACTATAATAGAAGAAAATATTAAGAAAAGGAACGGTAAAAACATGAAAAAGAAGCTTTTAGCAATAATGCTCTGTTTTGCGCTGACTGGAGGGGGCTGCGCTTCGGGAGCGGGTGCAGCAGTCACTTCGGCAGATGAAAGCAAATCCGCCGCAAAAACACAGTCTGTCAAGGAGGAAGCGCCTGCGAGCCTGACCGCTGCGGAGGTCGCTGAAAATATGGGCATAGGGCTCAATCTCGGCAACACAATGGAGGCGTATCCTGCCAATAACTGCGAGAAGATAACCTACGAGTGGATACCTGTTCAGGGAGATAATACTCCGCTTGACTACGAGACCTGCTGGGGTGCAGTGGAAACCACGCAGGAGGTCATCGACGGAATAAAGGCAGAGGGCTTTGATACGGTCAGGATACCTGTTTTCTGGGGCAATATGATGGAAAACGACGGCACCTACACCATTAACGCTGACTACATTGCCCGCGTAAAGGAGATAGTGGACTACTGCCAGAATGCGGGACTGTACACAGTGGTGAATATCCACCATTTCGATGAGTTCATCATCAGACGAAACGACCTGGAAAGCTGCGAGAAGATTTTCGATAACCTCTGGACCCAGATAGCGAACTATTTCAAGGATTATCCCTACACGCTGGTCTTCGAGGGCTATAACGAGTATCTCGGCGGAAGTCAGTTCAATGCCAACGGTGTTCTTACTGATATGCCAAAGGACAAGGCCTATGAGCTGACAAATGCGCTCAATCAGACCTTCGTGGACGCTGTGCGGAAAACCGGCGGAAATAACGCAGAACGTGTGCTTATCGTTTCGGGCTACTGGACCAATATCGACCTTACTACCTCCGACAGCTTTGTTATGCCGACAGATACTGTCAGTGACCGTCTTATGGTATCGGTTCATTATGTGGATAATTCCATGTACTGGGAAAATCAGATAGGCGGTAAGCGCTGGCTGGACTACATTGACAGACAGATAGAAGAGCTGAACGAGGCCTTTACTGCAAAGAATATTCCCGTATTTCTGGGGGAAACTACGGCTTATTACCCGAAGCAGAATTTTGCTGCGGGAGCAGAGCATACCGATTCCACTGAATGTCTGGAGATAGTACTGACCAAGCTGACCGAAAACGGCTTTGTTCCCGTGATATGGGACACCAATGGCGGCTTCTATTCAAGAACGGAATATCGCATAAACTCCGACTCAGACAGGGAGCTTATCCATCGTCTGACTGCGGAGGATTAACTGCAAGCCCTAATAAAGCTCTCAAAAATCAGCATGCTGTTGTTATCCTTTAAATAGGAAAGCTCGGGGTGCCACTGAACTGCCATGATATATCTTTTGTCGGGCATATACACCCCTTCGATAAGACCGTCCTCGGAGTACGCCATAGGCATAAGCTTCGGGGACAGCTTTTTTACCGCCTGATGATGATAGCTGTTCACCTGTAGCTCCGGCTGCTTCAGCAGCGAAAACAGGGGAGTTCCTTCGGAAATAGTTACGTTATGTATGGGGATATCGTAGGGTGGGGACTGATGATGCTCGGTATCTGAGGGCTTCTGTGAGGGGATATCCTGATAGAGGGTACCGCCCAGAGCAGCATTGATGAACTGAATGCCGCGGCAGATGCCAAGAATGGGCTTGTCCCGTCGGATAAGGTCGGTGAGCAGGATGCTTTCCATTTCGTCCAGCGGCTTTGATACTTCTCCGCACTGAGGGAGGATATCCTCCCCGTAAAGGGTGGGGGAGACATCCTGACTACCTGTGAAGAGAAAGCCATCGTATGTATCGGCAAGCTGAGACAGTATTTCCCTGTCGGTACTCAGAGGCAGCATAACAGGGATACCTCCTGCGGCGATAATGCCGTTAAAATATCCGGGGAGCATCCATAAGCTGTCCCGTCCGTCGTCTACAAGGGGCAGCACGCCTATTATGGGTTTTTTCATAAAAATCTTCCTTTCACAAAAAAGGACAAAGAGCTTCACAGTGAACCTCTTTGTCCTTTTAATATTATACAGCTATTCAGGTAAGATGTCAACCATTAATTTAAACAAATTGCAGTATTTAAAATATTTTTGAAATAGCTATTGACAAGCAGGGAAAACTGTGCTATAATCTATTTAAAGAAAATTTTAAATAGAAAGAAGGGATATCCTGTGGGAGTAAATGAAATATTATCCGCTCTTGCAGACGAGACCGCACGGAGGATAATCTATAAGCTGAAGGAGGGGAAGATAAGCTCCGGGGACCTGGCATCAGCGCTGGAGATGTCTCCGCAGGCGCTGTCCTATCATCTGTCAAAGCTGAAAAGGGCGGAGATTATCTACGAGACAAAATACAAAAACTTCATCTATTATGAGCTTGACCTGTCCGTGCTGGACGAGGTGGCAGTGTGGATAGACGGATTAAAAGGAGGAAACATCAATGAAAAGCAGCAAAATGAAAGCAGTTTACATTATTCTGATACTATTGCCCTTTGCGGTGACAGCGGCAGCACTGCAGATACTCCCTGACAGTATCCCCGCACATTATGGCGCAGGCGGCGATGTTGACCGTTGGGGGAGCAAGTATGAAATGCTTATAATGCCCGCAGCAAATCTGCTTATGGGGCTTATTATGCTCGGCATGGCAAGATATGCCGCAAAAAAGGAGCAGTCCGGCAGCAATAATGAGAAGGTCACTCTGATTGCAGGAGTGACTGTGCTGGTGATATTCAATGCACTGACGTACATATTCCTGTATAATGCATACAAAAATGTGAATACTCTTTCGGACACGGCGGATTTTTATTCGCTGGAATTTGGCATTATGGGACTGCTGTTTATCTTTCTGGGCAACTATATGCCGAAGCTGCGCATGAACGGAGCGATAGGCTTTCGCACCTCCTGGACCATGAAAAACGAGGAGATATGGAAGATATCCCAGCGAATCGCAGGGATATCCCTTATGATAGCTGGAACGGTGATATTCCTTCTTGCACTGTTTACAAAGGGCTGGGTGTGCATGGTTTTGTCGGGAGTTATCTTCTTTGTGATGATAATTGCTGATCTTATCATAAGCTATAGGATTTCTTTGAAGTATTAACGGAGAAGTACAAAGCTTCTTTAACAAGCAGAAATGACGGAAAATCTACTAAAAAATTCAGAATCGTCCCCATAATTAACTGTATGTTCACACATCAAGGGAGAAAATGTAGTATAATATTAAAATATAGCATTACTATATTAAATCGAAGAAAAGGATGGTAATTTAATGGGGTTTTTCGCAAATGCCGACGTTCCCGTGCTGATAGCCTTTGTGGTTTATCTGCTTATGATGCTGGGCATCGGCTTCTACTTCTCTAACAAAAGCAAAAAAATGAGTGACTACTTCCTCGCAGGACGTGGGCTTAACAGCTGGGTAACGGCAATGTCAGCTCAGGCCTCCGATATGAGCGGCTGGATACTTATGGGCCTTCCCGGCGCAGCTTATGCAACGGGCATGGGCAACTACTGGATAGCTATCGGTCTTGCCATAGGTACTATACTGAACTGGGCATTCGTGGCTAAGCCCTTAAGACGCTTCACCGAGGCTGCGGGCAATTCTATCACCATACCGCAGTACCTTCAGAATCGCTTCAAGGCGGATAGTCCTATAGTACGTCTTGTATGCGCGGTGGTAATTTTCATATTCTTCCTGGTGTATACCACATCGGCATTTGTGTCCGGTGGAAAGCTTTTCCAGGTGGTATTCAATATCGACAGCACCAACGAGACCTATACCAAGGCGGCAGTTATCATTTCTGCGCTTATCATCGTATCCTACACCTTTATGGGCGGATTTAGCGCAGTTGCATGGACCGACTTCATTCAGGGCTTGCTTATGATAATCGCTATCGCAGCTGTTCCCATAACGCTTATCTGCTCCATTGATAATTTCAGCCCCGATATGATAGCAAGCACAGCCAAGATCGTTGGAGAGGGTCAGAGCACATCAGGCTTTGCTTCGCTGTTTGAAAACAGAAGCGCATCGGCTATTATCAGCGACCTTGCGTGGGCGCTGGGATATTTCGGCATGCCCCACATTCTGGTCCGTTTCATGGCTATAAAGGACGCAAAGAGCGTAAAAAAATCCGCGATAATCGCTATAATCTGGGTAATTATTTCTCTGGGTGCAGCGGTTCTTATCGGTATCCTCGGAAGAGTTTACCTCGACTCACAGGGAATTTATCTCGGCTCTGCAGAGCAGGAGCTTATCTTCATCAAGGTAGTAAAAATGCTGTTCCCGGGAGTTATTGCGGGCGTGCTGCTTTCGGCAGTGCTGGCATCTATCATGAGTACGGCTGACAGCCAGCTGCTGGTAACAGCATCTGCAGTTGCCAACGATTTCTTCAAGGTAGTAGTCAAGAAGGAGGTTTCCGACAAGACTCTCATGTGGGTGAGCCGCGGCTCTGTAATGGCCATCTCGGTAATTGCCTGCATACTGGCCCTTGACCCCAAGGATTCAATCATGGGCATAGTTTCCAACGCATGGGCAGGCTTCGGCGCAGCCTTCGGACCTGCGATACTGCTCTCCCTTTACTGGAAGAGACTTACCCTTAAGGGAACTGTTGCAGGTATCATCACAGGCGCAGGCACAGTTCTTATCTGGGACAATATCCTTCACCTGGGCGGAGTGATGTATTCCATTGTTCCCGGCTTTATCCTTTCTATCATCGTTACCGTTATTGTCTCCCTCATTGACAAGGAGCCCTCTGACGAGGTTAAGGAGATATTCGAAAAGGCTAAGGCAATTGAATAATAACGGATATATCCGTGAGCAAAAGCAGGCAGTTTTTCTGTCTGCTTTTTTTATGGGCCGGGTGCAGGATTAACATTTCCTAAACATTTCTCAAACATCTCAAAAACAGACGATGTGTATAATATAAGCATCATCGGAGCAATAATAAAGGAGAATGATAACATGGCAAAGTCAAAGCTTGTGGAAGCAAACAAAAAAATTGAAAACGCTGTAGTGGACGGCTATAAGAAGATCGAGGACGGTGTGGTTTCGGGCTACAAAAAAATTGAGGACGGAGTTGTGGGCGGATTTGAAAAAATATCCGATAAATTCGTGGACAGCTTTCTGACCCGCGAGGGCGAGTCCGTCGAGGAAGCAAAGGAACGCCTTAAAAAGGAAAGAAACAACATATGAAAACAGGCAGCCTGCCATATGACGGGCTGCCTTTAATTATTTTGTATGCCGATTATTTCATCAGCTCATCGGTAAGGCGGATTATTTCGGGAGCTATCTTTTCTCGCTCTCTTTTCGTGATGTGGGTGTACAGAGGATATGCAGCGGATACTGCTCCGATTCCGATTATCCCCACGATTATTCCGGGAACGAACAAGCTGTCCGCCCAGACCATTGTGCAGCACATTCCCAAGCCCAGCAGCAGTGCTCCCACAAGTCCCACACTTATTGAGACCGCCATTCCCTTTCGGGTGACATTACGGTCAAGCTTTCGCAGCTGTGCCATTTTGTCCGATTCCTCGGGCAGATATTTCTGACGTATCTTTTTTATCTCCTCCTGCTCCACTGCCGAATATGTGTAGGAAAAGGTTTCTTTATTATCGTCCATTTTTCATGCTCCTTGCTTATCGCTTGATTTCAGTCTTTTTATCTGCTTGGTGGAACGGACCGTCATATAGACCGAAACGGAAACTATTATCACACAAACGCCTGCGCCTGTGGCTCCGATCATTATTCTATCAAAATAGGGGGAACTGTCCTCGCTGCCAAATCGTGAGAGCATCGCCGTTTCCAGTGAAAGCATGGAAACCAGCGCCGCGGCAAAGCTTATCACCTTTGCTGCCGACATGACGGGACTGTCGTATTTTCTGTACTTCACAAGATTGACGACTGCGGTGATAGTGATGTAAAACGTGTACGCCGCCATGACGAATCCCACTCTGAAGCCCCGCTGCTTGGACTCGAAATCGTCCCGTGCGGTCATAAAGAGTATGGGGATATTTTCGTTGAGAGAGCGGACAGTCTTTGCAAACTCAAAGCTGTCAATACCGGGCATCATAATATCCGACACTATCAGGTCGAATACTGTCTCGTACATTTTATCGTAAGCGTCCTCGGCGTCAAGGCAGCCTACTGCTACATAGCCGCTGTTATCGAGAAAGGTGCAGACAGTGCGGTTAAGCTCCCTGTCGTCCTCTACTACTAATATTTTGAACATGATAATTTCCTCTCGGTCAGTATATTTCAGCTTATGAGCTCATTATATCATGCAAATGTTAAAGAATTGTTTCTGCTTGGGGAGGGTAGGAGTTTTTTGAAAAAATACTTTGAGATTTTTCGCCCGAAACTCTCTTGACACCGCACCGAAAAAGTGCTACAATATTTTTTATAAATATAAGATAAAAGGAAATACTATGGATAATAAATACAGTAATATTGAAATACTTGCTCCTGCGGGAGATACTGAGTGCTTTGACGCCGCTCTCGATTACGGAGCGGACGCAGTCTATCTGGGACGTGAGACCTTCGGCATGAGAGCCGGTCCGAAGAATTTCTCATACGAGCAGCTTAAGGCGGCTGTGGATAAGGCTCATCTGAAAAATGTCAAGGTCTATCTGACCTGTAATATCCTGCCCCGAAACGACGAGGTGGACAACTTCCGTCAGTATATTGAGGAGGCTGTGGCCGCAGGCGTTGATGCGCTTATCGTCGCTGATTTGGGACTGCTTGCCATGATAAAAAAATACGCTCCCGATATGGAGATACACATGTCCACTCAGACAGGCATTGTCAACTATGCCTCTGCAAAAGAGCTTTACAATATGGGCGCAAAGCGAGTGGTCCTTGCCCGTGAGCTTTCACTGGAGGAGATCGCGGAGATACGCGCAAAAACTCCTGCCGAGCTGGATATCGAGGCATTCGTTCACGGAGCGATGTGCGTTTCCTTTTCGGGAAGATGTCTGCTGAGCCAGTACCTCACCGCCCGCGACCCTAATCGTGGACAGTGCGCTCAGCCCTGTCGCTGGGGGTATTATCTCATGGAGGAAAAGCGGGACGGCATGTATTTCCCCATTTTCGAGGACGAAAAGGGCACATATATCCTCAATTCAAAGGATATGTGCATGCTTGACCATATCGACGATGTGGTCAAGGCAGGAGTAATGAGCCTTAAGATAGAGGGGCGGGCAAAATCCGCATATTACGTGTCTGTTGTGACAAACGCCTATCGCATGGCGGCGGATATCCTGAAAAAGGACCCCGAAAATTTCACCCTTCCTGAATGGCTTCGGCAGGAGGTCTTTAAGATAAGCCACCGCAGCTACTGTACAGGATTTTTCTACGGACGCCCCGAGGAAAGCCAGTATTACGCTGATAGCGGATATATCCGCGAATACGATGCTGCCGCGATTGTGGAGGAGACCCGCGATGGACGTATTTACTGCGTTCAGAAGAATAAATTCTCCCTTGGAGATACCGTGGAGATAATGGCTCCGGGACGGAAATTTGACAGGGTTACCGTGACCGACCTGCGGGACGAAAACGGCGAGCCTGTGGAGAACACCTGCCACGCGGCCATGAAGTTCTCCATGCCTGCACCTGAGGGAAAGGAATATCCCCGCAGCTCTATCATAAGAATACAAAGATAAGAAAGGAAATTGCTATGAACAAGAAAGTCGCTTCGATAATGTTATCCGCAGCAGTGCTGTCAATGACAGCAGTTCATGGCTATGCTGAGGAAGAAAGCTCCCTGCTGGTGCTGGGCGATTCTATCACCACAGGCTATGGTCTTGAGGGCTATGTGTCCGGAGATAACAGCTCCGCCGCAGACAGCTTTGCAAACCGTCTTTCTGCGGATTATTCGGCTTATACAAATCTGGCCGTTGACGGAAGGACCTCTGCTCAGCTTCTGGAAGCGTTGTCCGAGGAGGATACTCTTTCCGCTGTTGAAAATTCCGATGATGTTGTGATATCTATCGGCGGAAATGATTTTCTCATGCCCATGGTTACGGCTATCCAGATGTCAATGATGTCCGACCCCGAGATACTGCAGGGCATCAAGGACGGTACCATGACCGAAGAGGACTTTATGGAAAAGGCAATGGAAATGGATATCGCAGGCGCGGTGACAAATGCTGTGAACAACGTTGATATCGGACTTACTGAGGAAAATATCAGCGGTATCCTCGATAAGATATACGAAGTAAATCCCGATGTGAATGTATATATCCTCACAGTTTATGACCCCTTTGAGGACGTGGAGGGAATGGAAGCCTACTCCGATACTGCGGAGGAAATTCTCCCGCAGCTTAACGGTGCTATTGAAAATGCGGCGTCAGAGCATGAGAGTGCCTATGTGATAGACGTATATTCGGCGTTCAAGGGCCATGCTGTGGAGTATACCAATATTTCTCAAATGGATATCCACCCCAATAAGGCGGGACATGAGGTCATCTATGGAATGCTCAGCGAGGCGATACAGGAAAACGCCCCCGCAGCTGCTGAGACCGTCACATACACTCCGCCCACGGACAGCGCAGACGAAAGCGTTCCCACAGGAAATGCGGATATTACCGTGATTGGCGCAGTGGGTGCATTAGCTCTTGCGGCTGCAGTGGTGTCTTCTAAGAAGAGAAAATAAAAACAAAGGTTATGAAAATACCCTGTCCGGTTTGTTCGGGCAGGGGATTTTTGTATGTATATTTATATGCCGATTTATCTTGATAAAGATACACAAAAAATCCGCCTGAATTTGTGCAAACGGTAAATGTTTTGAAAATTTCGGAAAACTTCTTGCAATTTTTCTAAAAATAGTGTATTATTAAATTGGCTGAAAACGATTTCAAATCATGATATTATAAGCATAACGGAGGTATAATATGAGCGAAAAAATTTATAAGATACATATGGGGAAGGCAAACTGTGCTGTTGATCTGGGCGACGGCTCCGAAAGAGGCGAATACGTCGATCAGGACTATATCATCAATAAGCTGGGACGTCCTCACCGCAGCGTGAGCCTTATGTACTGCTACTATCCCAAGGATAAGGGCTGGCCTGTGAGAGCTTCCGAGGCGTTCTCCTCCGAGAACGTAAGCTTCCAGTGGGACTACCCTTACGACGATTACTTCACCTACAAGGGCGGTATCGGCGGAAATCTCGACGACGAGCCCTTTACCTGCATGAGAGACGTTCGCCGTCACGGACAGGACGTTACTCTCACTCTGACTATCGACCCTACCCTTGATGATGAACACCTCATCGCTATTGCAAAGGACCTATCCACCTTCGGAAGAATGATACTCAGAATAAACCACGAGGCAACAGGCGATTGGTTCTCCTTCACAAAGAGAGCGCCCTATGCTGATATTGCGAAGTTTTTCGTTCATTTTACCGATATTATCCATGAATATGCTCCCAATGTAAAGACTCTTATGTGCATAGGCGGCATCGAAAACCTCGACAAGACCGAAATGGAAATGGAAGAGGAGTTCAAGTGCGTTGTTCCCGCTGCGGATATGTGGAGCGTTGATAAGTACATGGCTCTGCACTGGGGCTGGCCCTATGACGTTGCTGAGCGCGGTGGAAATTCTCACTCCAGAAGCAAGGTCAGCGATACCTACGAAAAGACTAAGCGCAGCTATGAGCGCTTCAAGTTCCTCAACGGCGGAGAGGGCAAGCCTATGTCAATGGCGGAATTTAACGCTGACGGAGATGTTACCGGTCCCTATGAGCAGGCTGATATGGTAAAGGAATTCTGCGATATCCTCGTGAAGGACAACGCAAAGTGGTTCACCTCCTTTACTATGTATCAGTTCCGCGACAGAGGCCGCCTGGGTCTGGAAATCGAGGACCCCAATAACCCCAACGTGGGTATCGAGCAGCCTCTTATGAAGACCTATAAGGAGATAATCCACTCCGACTGGTTCAGCCCCTCAATGGACGAAGAGGGCGAGGCTCAGTTCCCCATAAAGCTTCGCTGGGGCGGAGCTGAGGACGCAGAGGGCATCGCTATCCCTGTGCATTTTGAAAAGAATCCTCACTTCTGCGAGGTGGTATTCGAGGACGACGGAAACTATATGCTGGAGCTCAACGGAAAATGGTTCTACAAGGCTCCCGGCACAAAGACTGTAGACCTTATGGGCGCATTCTTCGAGAAGCCCCTCGACGGTAAGTGCGATATGACTCTTAAGCTTTTCGCACCTCCCGCAACAGGCGAGAATGACCCCTCACAGGGCGATGATTGGGCTGAGAATTACTATGCAGTGGTTGAAAAGCTGCCCAAGATCAGAGTTCGCTTTGAGCCTGTTGAGCTGTAATTTCTGATAATCAGCGGTTCATTAATATTTTAAAAAACGAGGAACGGTCCATATCGTTCCTCGTTTTGTTATAGGTATTGTTATTCATAAGAAAGCTATTTGTTTATCTCCCGCATCATAGCGTCGAATTTTTCCTTATCAATGGGACGGGAATATAAGAATCCCTGAGCTGCATCACAGCCACATTTGTTGAGAAATTCCGCCTGTGCTTCGGTCTCTACGCCCTCGGCGATGATGTCAAGGCCGATATCCTTTGACATGGAGATGGTGTGGTTGATTATCTTCCGTCCGCGGTCAGATTCCATAAACTCCGAAAGGAAGTTTCTGTCTATCTTAAGGACGTCGAACTTAGTCTTTTTAAGGGTGTTCAGCGACGAGTAGCCGGAGCCAAAATCGTCCATGAGCATAGTAAAGCCGTTCTCCTTGAAAAGCTCGATAGTCTCGTCAACACCAGCTGCGTCGGCAGTTTCAGTTATCTCCAGCTGGAGCAGGTCAATGGGAATATCGTACTTTTTCACAAGGGCAGATATTTCGCTGACGGTCTCCATTCCGTTTATGTAGGCTCTGGATACGTTCACAGATATAGGAACAGGTTCGATGCCGTTATCTATCCACTGGCGGATATGCTTGCATGCGCTTTCCCAGATAAAGTGGTCAAGCTTGATGATAAAGCCGTTTTTCTCAAATACGGGGATAAATTCTGCAGGGGATATCATTCCCTTTGAATGATGATTCCACCGAGCAAGGGCTTCCGCGCCGATTATCCTTCCTGTGGAGATGCAGACCTTCGGCTGCAGGAACATCACAAACTCGTTGCTGAGCAGTGCATTATGCATATCCTCTTCGATGTCCTGAGTTTTGTGCAGCTCGGTGAGGAGGCTGTCCTGATAGAAGCCGATATTTGACAGAGCATTGCCCTTGACGAGCTGTCTTGCCATACCAGCATTATCGCCATAGCGGCGCAGCGATTCCTTCGGCATGCCTTGGAGCATATAAACTCCGAAGCAAAGGCGAAATTCGATGCCCATAAATCCGCTTATGCGGCTTTCGAGAAGTCTGATAAAATCAATTATCTCCTTCTTTTCGTCGAAGGCCATTACGAACATGTAAAGGTCCGCCGAAAGCCTTCCATGAGGCATATCGTCGGTGCATACCAGATTGAGGGTATCGCTGATAAAGGCGAGAAGCTTATCTCCTGTTTCAGCGCCGAAATTGTCATTGATGAGCTTGAAGCGCTCTACGTCAAACTGAACAAAGCCGATCTTTTTTTCACCGTTGTTCTGAATGATAAGCTCCCGTATTCTTTTCTGGATTATCGCAGGATTCTTATCCGAAGTGAAGGAGGTGAGAATGTCCCATTCGCGCTCGTCAGAAACGGTAAAGGGACGGAAATTTGCGTAAATATATTGTATGCGGTTATCCTCATCCTTTTTGAAGACAGCGGTTATAGTCACATAGCTGTACTCTTCGGAGAAGAGGTTCATTTTAAGGCGCAGGATTATCTCATGCTTCTCGGTGCCCTGAGTGATGCCAAGTGAGAGCTCAGAGCAGAATACCTCAAAGGCAGGAATGTACTCGGGGTCAACTCTTCCGGTTTCGAGCATATATTCAAAGGGCTGGGAAACACCTTCCGGCAGTATACCGTCATAATACAGAGCTATGGTACGGTCATTTATGCAATCCCAAAGCATATTGAGCTTTGGCATACCAGATCTCATTATATCATCAACGACTGAATAGTATGTATTCATATCAATGGTATTTTCCATAAAAGCGCCTCGCTTTCCGAACGATTTATAGTTATATTGTACCATAACAAAAAGATTTTTTCAACTGTTTTCATACAAAATGATTATTTTTCTCCCATTTTTACAATTTTGCTATGCTGCTTTATACATTTTTGAGAATTAAACGTTTTCGTCATTTACAAATTGCGAACGCTTTGTTAATGGAACCAAATGCGGTCGGACGTAACACTATTCCCCGAAAAAGTGTAAACAAAAAAGGCAGGAGATATATGTTCTCCTGCCCTGAAAGCTTAGCTGTTATTAAAAGCCTGTTACGGTGCTCTGAAGTGCCTTTTCCATTTCTGTTCTGTTGGGAGCATATTCCAGTGCAATATCAGAAGAGATAACGCCTCTGTTGTACAGTCTGAGAAGATGATCATGGAGCGTGCACATGCCCTGGCGTGCGCCGGACTGCATGGAGGATTCCATCTGAGGAATCTTGTTGGAGCGTATCTGGCTCTTGACAGCGTCTGTTCCGATAAGTATCTCAAGAGCAGCAACACGGCTCTTGCGGTCTGCTGTGGGCACCAGAGTCTGGGACACTACGCCCTGGAACATGTTTGCAAGCTGAGCTCTTGCCTGCTCCTGTGCATGGGGAGGGCATGCGTCGATGATACGGTCGATAGTCTGCACAGCGCTGGAGGTGTGGAGGGTACCCAGCACCAGATGTCCTGTTTCAGCAGCAGTCATTGCCAGCGAAATGGTCTCGTAATCGCGCATCTCTCCTACGAGGATAACATCGGGGTCCTCACGAAGAGCACTTCTCAGCGCGTCGCTGAAGGAAGCCACGTCCTTGCCTATTTCACGCTGATGAATGGT
>CAMEYZ010000005.1 GCA_945947715.1 uncultured Clostridia bacterium
ATAAGCAGGTCGTACAGCTTCGCGGAGGCATAATGATTGCCATATATCCTGTCGCTTTTTATGGTATAGTATGCGCTGCTCATTATCTTATGCATGCGCTCGGTATCGGCAGAAGGAAATATGCCGAATTTATTCAGCCCCCATTTTTCCAGCAGAGGCTCCGCCTGTGAGCCCGAAAAGCAGACCCAGTTTAATATCCACGACTCGAACAGCGAATGATACTCATGAGGCACGTCCTTCGGAAGATAGAACACCGAATCGGGCAGCAGCTTGACCGTTTCGCCATTCACCGTTATTTCTCCTTCGCCCTCCCGCGTCACCAGAAGCTGGGGAAATTCATATCCATAGGGACGATTTATTGGAAACTGCCAGCACTCTATGCCAATACCCACAATATAAAACGGCAGCTCCTTTTCGTCGCCAATTATCGGAAAAACCTGTTTCTGCATACCCTTCACCTCTACTTTTTCATCATTTACTATATTATAACACAGTCCGAAATAAAAATCAACCGATAAAATGTATGCCGCCGCAGAAAAATATCCGCGGCGGCATTATTTCAGACTATATCAGACTATCTGTCAGCTGATAGTGGTGCCAGGGCAGCAGTCAAAATCGTTGTCGATATAATGAACGATAAATCTTGCCTTGAAGCGGCACTGTTCGCAGATAGAGTCCGGAGTGTCCGAGGTGTCCAGGTCCTCGGGGACAACAAAGCTGATGCAGCGCACCTTGATATCACGGCAGGAGGACATGCTATGAGCAGGAACGGTCAGTATCCTGATGCCACGCTTATGGTCAACACCGTGGATATCCGTTTCGGTGAGGATAGCTGCCAGAGCCACTCGTCTGTGAGGACAAACATTTTTCAGCGTAACGTCAAGCTTGATTATCCGTCCCAGTGAGCTCATGTCAAGGTCGCCTGCGTCGAACTCAACTGTGTCCTCGCAGCCGCCTACTTCTATCGTCACAGGCTCGGAGCAGCTTCTCGGAGTAACATCTCCGCCGCAGTCAACCTCTATCTTGGGTGACGGGAAATCCACCTCGTTGCCATCCTTGTCGCTGTAGGCGGTGGACTCGTTGACCTCCACAAGCCCTGAGCAGCTGCCCACATGACGGACCTCAAATTCCAGAGAAGCTCCCTCGCTGGAATGAACGCCCAGCTCGTCGATCTCCCATTTTACCGAGGTATCGCTGGTTATCATAGCCTTGCCCTTGGTGGGAGCGAATACTGAGGTTATCCTAAAGCAGGGGTCAACCGTATCGGTTATTACGATATCCGTAGCACCCGGCTTGGAGATGTTCTTTGCCAGGTCCTCGAATATTTTTTCAAGCTCCGCGTCGTCGGGGGTGATAGTCACATATGCCGAATCCGGGTCGGAAGCCCAGTCGTTCAGAGCATGCACGTCGATGCCGCCGCTGCCCGAAAGACCGATGCAATAAATGATAACTCCCTGAGCCTTCGCAGCATCGGTGACAGGAACTGCGCTGCCGCCCACGGTAGTCATACCGTCGGTGAACATTATCATTATCTTTTCGTTAGGCGAAGCAGGGTCGAAAAGTGCCAGCGCTTTTTCGAAGGCATCACGATGATTGGTGCGGCCTCCTGCATTCAGGGAATCCACTGCGTCCTTAAGGTCCTTCACGGAGGTGATGAGCTGCGTATTCTGCACAGCTGTATCCGAAAAGCTTACGATACCGATTCGGCTTCCGCCGCCGATATGACCGTCCTTAGCGCCGTCGGTGGACTCGTCGATGATGTCGATGAATTTCCTTGCGCCGCTTTTCAGGTTAGCAAGAGGACTGCCCGCCATGCTCATGGAGCGGTCCAGGATAAGCACGATATCTGCGGGATTTGCCGAGATATTGGGCTCTGCGGTAATAGAAAGCTTTATCTTAAAGGAGCCACCACATTCGATAACGTCATCGGAGAGCTCCTTGTTTGAACTGATAATACCCATTTGGTCTTGTTCCTTTCTGTATTTATGATGCATCTTTTTTTGGCACATCAATATAATATATGCGGGGAGGGGGCGGGGGGTTACGGGATATTTACTTATCGGAAAAGCTCGCCGGAATATTGCTTTTATCCGCAATATATGATATAATTATCAAAAAGAATAAAGGAGCTTTCTGAAAATGGAATTTTCAAGCATTAACGAATACAACGGAAAAATCAAAAGGATTCTTATCACAAAGGAACAGATAGATGAGGCTCTCGACAGGGCTGCTGCTCAGATAAATGAGCTGTACGACGGTCGGCCTGTGCTGCTGGTCAGCATTTTGAAGGGAGCCTTCGTGTTTATGGCGGATATCTGCCGCAGAGTGACCGTGCCCTGCGAGATAGCCTTTATGTGCGCAAAAAGCTACTACAATGGCACCGTTTCCACAGGCAAGGTGGATATCACCATGGATATCGAACAGGACGTAAAAGACTATCACCTCGTTATCGTGGAGGATATCATCGACACGGGAAGGACTCTAAGCGACGTGGCAAGGCGCCTTAAGGACAGAGGACCCTTATCCCTGACTGTTATAACGCTGCTGGACAAGCCCTCCAGACGAGTGGTGGAGTTTGTGCCGGATACGGCGCTGTTTACTATCCCTGACTGCTTTGTGGTGGGCTATGGACTGGACTGCGGAGAATATTACAGAAATCTTCCCTACATAGCTGAATACGGCGAATAGCTTCCGACACCTGATTTTATTTACAGCATATTGACAAAAGGATAAAAATAGTGTAAAATATTCTTAAGCAAAAATTATGAAACGAGGTATTCCAATGAATAAATTTCTGAAATTGCTGACTGCCTCCGCTGCAGCAGCTGTTGTTGCTGTCTGCTCAGCAGTTACGGTATCAGCTGAGGATATTACCCTTGATATCACTGCAGAGCCTTCAAGTGGCTCCTGGGGACAGAGCGTAAAGTATCTTACATCACGCAATGCGGATATTTCCGATGCCTTTGACCCCTGCACCATGACCGAGGATTCAGTGGTACAGGTATCCTACGAATGTGACCTTGAGGACGATAGGAACCATATCGAGCTTATCTTTCAGACATGGGGCGAGCATACTACCGAAGTCACTGCCGACTGGAACAAGATCCCTGTTTCGTCACACAGCGAGGGGTACTCCGAGTTTACATATGCTGACATCGCCGCTGCATACGGCACCGACGATTTCTCCGAGGTATACGCTATCTGCGTGGGCGATACAGGCGAGGCTCCTATTACTGTTACAAGCATCGTCATCACTAATGTGGGTGAATCCGACGGTTCAGCTGCAGCTGAGGAAGTGACCGAGACCGAAGCAGAAGAAACCACCGCAGAGGAAACTACTGCCGAGGAAGAAACTACAACCGCTGAGGAAACCACTACCGCCGAAGAAACTACAACCGCTGAGGAGACCACTACCACTGAAGAAACCACCACAACTGCCGAGGAGACCACTACCGCAGCCGAAACCACCACCAAGGCTGAGACCACTACTGCCGCAGAGGCAGCTGAGGAGGCAAGCAGCTCCGGTATTGAAGCAGGCGCTGTCATTATCGTTGTTATCATTGTTATCGTTGTGGCAGCTATCGTTGTGATTATCCTTCTTATGAGAGGAAAGGGTCCCAAGACCAATAACGACGACTGGAAGAGATAATTCATACTCACGCATTTCCTTCGGAGCAGAAAAACTGCTCCGATTTTTTTGCGTATCTGTGCCGATTTGTGAAAAAAATGAAAAAATATTAAATTCCTATTGCATTTTTCCTCGGAATATTATATAATATAAGTATGATTTTATGAAGCGGCTGTCTTAGGCCCGCCGCTTAAATTATATTGGAGGTAAAAAATCATGGCAAAGCTTGTATCTGCTAAGGAAATGCTTAACAAGGCAAGAGACGGAAAATATGCCGTTGGTCAGTTCAACATCAACAACCTTGAATGGACAAAGTCTATTCTTCTCACCGCAGAGGAATTAAGATCCCCTGTTATCCTCGGTGTTTCTGAGGGCGCAGGTAAGTATATGTGCGGCTACACCACTGTTGTAGGTATGGTAAACGGTATGCTCAATGAGCTGAACATCACTGTTCCTGTTGCACTTCACCTCGACCACGGTACCTTCGAGGGCGCACAGGCTTGTATCAAGGCAGGCTTCTCCTCTATCATGTTCGACGGTTCTCACTATCCTATCGACGAGAACGTTGCTAAGACTACTCAGCTCGTTAACACCTGCGATATCCTCGGAATCTCCCTGGAGGCTGAGGTTGGCTCCATCGGCGGCGAAGAGGACGGCGTTATCGGCATGGGCGAGTGCGCTGACCCCGACGAGTGCAAGAGAATCGCAGACCTCGGCGTAACAATGCTCGCTGCAGGTATCGGCAATATTCACGGTAAGTATCCCGCAAACTGGGCTGGTCTTTCCTTCGAGACTCTCGAGGCTGTAAAGGCTAAGGTTGGCGATATGCCCCTCGTTCTCCACGGCGGCACAGGTATCCCTGCAGATATGATCAAGAAGGCAATTTCTCTCGGCGTTGCAAAGATCAACGTAAACACCGAGTGCCAGCTGGCTTTCCAGGAGGCTACAAGAAAGTATATCGAAGAGGGCAAGGACCTTCAGGGCAAGGGCTTCGACCCCAGAAAGCTTCTCGCTCCCGGCTGCGAGGCCATCAAGGCTACTGTTAAGGAAAAGATGGAGCTCTTCGGTTCTGTTGGCAAGGCTTGAGTTCGGCTTTAATTTTGTAAATTTTATCCTCCCTGCTTTGGCGGGGAGGATTTTTTGTTAATGTGGTGTACTATAATACGTAGGTGAACGTTATGACAGCTCTTTCGAATGCATAAATCCTGATTCGTGGTAGTTCTTTCAGTAGGCTGAATAATAACGAGCTTTGTTTTTGCACTCAATGCTCACCGCAATTCTCAATTCAATGAAATGACCTCTTCCCACCACGGAAAGAGGTCATTTCTTTTTGTCTGAATATTATATCAGAATCCTGCCAATAATATACAAAACTGATTGAAAGGAACGTATATTATGACGACAATTCTGATATGCCCCGAAAAGTTCGAATACAAGCTCTGCGGGCGCAGGCTCTCCGATTTTGCTCTCGAAAAGCTGAAAGCCTTAGGCGGCGACATCATCTGCACCTCCGACCGCCCCGACGATATCCGAAATGCTGTGAAGCACTGCCGCACTCTGCCTGTGCTGATTTATCCCGTGAATATCCTCACCTCCGCCGAGCTGCTCCCCCTTGTCAGCGCCTGCCGCAAGGGCTATGATATGGCTGTGCTCAGACCCATGGACCACACGGAACAGTCAAGCTGCGGGATAATCGCCGCAAACCGCCTGCCTGTAGGCTTTGAGGATATCGACGAGCTGTACAGTGCTGCTCTTCGGGAGCGGTTTAACATAAAATCCGTCTTTACCGAGGAATATTACTGCGTCATTGATTCGCGGGAGGACTATCTTGCAGCGCAAAATGCTATTCTTTGCAGGGAGTTTATCCCCGATGCTCCCTATGAGGATAACGAGCTGAAACCTCGCTACACCGCTTACCGCGGCCTTGAAGCGGAAGAGCCCCTTTACATCGGCAGAAACTGCGTTCTGGGAGAAAATGTGAAGCTCTCCCGGGGAACATATATCGGCGACAACGTCTACATCGGCGCAGATACCGAAATTATCCGCTCTGCCGTTATGGACGGCGCATATATCAGCGGAGGCGCTTATCTGGAAAATGTCATAGTGGAGGAAAACGCTTCGGTGAGCCATGGTCAGCGGGAGGCTGACTGCGTTCTACATGGAAAGCGCGCAGACAGCTGCTCCGGGGAAAACGTCTCCCCTCTTTTCGGCACCGACGGAAAAATGAACCGGAACATCTCCACAGCAGCGGCATATTCTGCGGGACAGGCTGCTGCTTCCGAAAACAGTATTGCTGTGGCTTATGGCAGCCCGGCCTCCTCTGCGGCATGCGAGGCCTTCGCAGCAGGAGCTGTCTCGGGCGGAGGAAATGTCACCGACTTCGGCGAGCTTCCCGAAAATGTTTTCCGATATGCTCTTAAAAACAGCATGTGCTCCTGCGGGGTCTACTTCGGCTATGAGTATATCCGCCCATGGAACGGCGACGGTCTGCCCTCCGATGAAAAGCTTCGGCAAATGCTGGAAAAGGCTATTGAATTTGGCTATGATACCAGAAAAAGCAGCATTTCCTGCGGACTTACACGGGCGGATAATATATACAATTCGTATAATAACTATATTGATAAACTTATCGTATCAGATATATCTGGCTTTTTCGCAGATGTGACCACTCCGAATGAAGCTCTGTACGACCTGTGCAGAGACTTCACCGAAAGGCACGGCGCCGATGACCGCACCAAAACACGGATAGCCTTCCACATCAGCGGCGACGGCAGCAGAATTTCCGCCTACACCGAGGAAACCGGCTATGTTTTCCATGAGCGGCTTGTCATGCTCTGCCTGTCCCGAATGGAGCGCTCTGTGACATCGGTCAGCTCCCGGTTCCCCCATGCTGCGGAGAAGCTTTTAAAGCTGGAACGGTTCGAGTATGCTCCTGACTATTCGGCGATGACTGCCGATGAGGTCCGTGCTGACAAAAAAGCTCGTGCCAATGCCGACCCTGCGCTATTTGACGGGCTTGCGATAATGGCAATGGTACTGAACATCTTAGCCTCGGAGAACATCACCCTTGAAGCAGCAGTCTCAAAGCTGCCGAAATACTCGTCGTCGGGGAGAATGATACCTCTTTCGGCAGATGCAGCGGAGCTTTTCCGAAGGCTCGGCCTTCCTCCAAAGGGAGGAAAGCTCCCCGCAGAGCGCGGACAGGCCGAGGTCCGTCCTATGCGGACAGGGGGAGTTATCATCTATGCGGAGAGCGCCTCGGCGGAAATATCTTCGGAGATATGCGGATTTTACGAGGAAGAGTTCAAAAAGCTGTCTGCTCAGCTATGACAAAACAAAAATGCGGAGGAAGCTCACTTCCTCCGCATTTTTTATCTTCCGTCCCCGGCGTACTTGTCGTGGACGCTTATTCTGTTGAGCGCTCGCTTCAGCTTTAGCTCCGCGATATCAAGCTCGCGGCGGTTCTGCTGGTGGCTTATCCGCTCTCTGGCCTCTTCCTCGGAGCGCTTCGCCCAGTCAACGTCGATATCCTCCGCCCATTCCACGGCGTTTGCGAAGATATTGACCTTATTTCCGCCGACCTTCATAAGTCCGCCCGAAAGGGCTGCTATGCGCCAGCTGCCGTCCTCCTGCATGACCTTTAACGGTCCCGACGGCAGATCTGCGACCAGACTTATATGATTGGCAAGAATACCGATATCGCCCTCTGTGGTGCGAACGATTATCTGAGTAGTCTCTCCGTCGAAGAACACCTTCTCGGGAGTGATTATTTTAAGCTTGTAAGACGCTGCCATATTCTGACCGTCCTTTCCGCATCAATACTTCAGGTTCTTGGCCTTTTCGACAGCCTCGTCGATAGTACCCACATAAAGGAACGCCGACTCGGGAAGATCGTCATGCATACCTGCGATGATCTCCTTGAAGCCTCGGATAGTCTCCTTGACAGGCACGTATTTTCCGGGGAAGCCGTTGAACTGCTCCGCAACAAAGAAGGGCTGCGACAGGAAACGCTGAATCTTTCTGGCACGGCTAACGGTGAGCTTATCCTCTTCGGAAAGCTCGTCCATACCCATGATAGCGATGATATCCTGGAGCTCAGTGTATCTCTGGAGAATGTTCTGAACTGCTCTTGCGGTATCGTAATGCTCCTGACCCACTATCTCGGGGGTGAGTATTCTCGAAGTGGACTCCAGCGGGTCAACTGCGGGATAGATACCCAGCGATGTGATAGCTCTCGAAAGAACGGTGGTCGCATCAAGGTGCGCAAACGTTGTTGCGGGAGCAGGGTCGGTCAGGTCGTCCGCAGGAACATATACTGCCTGTACCGACGTAATTGAGCCCTTTCTGGTGGAGGTAATTCTCTCCTGGAGGGCACCCATTTCCGTTGCCAGCGTGGGCTGATAGCCAACGGCGGAGGGCATACGTCCCAGCAGCGCCGAAACCTCGGAGCCTGCCTGTGTAAAGCGGAAGATGTTGTCAATGAAGAGAAGCACGTCCTGACCCTCAACATCACGGAAATACTCCGCCATGGTAAGGCCGGAAAGTCCTACTCTCATTCTTGCTCCGGGAGGCTCGTTCATCTGACCGTAAACAAGGACGGTCTTGTCGATAACTCCCGACTCGGTCATTTCGTTATAAAGGTCGTTGCCCTCACGGGTACGCTCGCCAACGCCCGTAAATACGGAGATACCGCCGTGCTGATTGGCAACGTTGTTGATAAGCTCCTGGATAAGAACGGTCTTTCCAACGCCCGCTCCACCGAAAAGTCCTATCTTACCGCCCTTAAGGTAGGGGCAGATAAGGTCGATTACCTTGATTCCGGTTTCCAGTATCTCATTGGAAGCGGTCTGTTCCTCGAAGGAGGGCGGGTCTCTGTGGATAGCCCATCTTTCCTCTGTCTCGGGAGCAGGCTTATTGTCAACAGGCTCGCCCAGCAGATTGAAGATTCTGCCGAGAGTACCCTTGCCCACGGGAACGGTTATAGGGCTGCCCGTATCCACAGCCTCGGCGCCCCTGACAAGTCCGTCTGTGCCAGACATGGCAATGCAGCGGACAACGTCGTCGCCGATATGCTGAGCTACCTCGCAGACCAGCGTCGCGCCGTTAAGCTGTATTTCTATTGCATTTAGCAGCTTCGGAAGATTGTCCTTGTCAAAGCGGATATCGACCACCGCTCCGATTATCTGAACGACCTTTCCGACATTTTTCTGCGACATTTCTGTGATCACCTCGTATAATAAATTTTGAGGATATTGACCTTCGCCGGATAAACTCCTGCGAAGAAAAGTAGTTTATTCCTGTGCAGACGCACCGCCGACTATCTCGGTAAGCTCCTGCGTGATGGACGCCTGTCTTGCGCGGTTGTAGCTCAGCGAAAGCTCGCTGAGTATCTCATCGGCGTTATCGGAGGCGCTTTCCATTGCATTGCGTCTTGCCGCCTGTTCGGAGGCAAAGCTGTCAACCACCGCGCAGAAGATGATACCCGAAAGATATTTCGGCACGATTGAGTTGAACACCTGCTCTGCGGAGGGCTCGTAAATAGGCAGCGCCTTGATACCCTCGGACTTTTCCTCCCTTATCTCAACAGGGAGGATAGCCTTTGACATGGCGGTCTGTGAAATCGCGGAGGTAAAGTCGGTGTAGAAAAGCTCCACACGCTCGTACTCTCCCTTTAAATAGGGATTGACTATCTTCTCGGCGATGCCCGCGGCGGAGCCTATTTTAAGGGTCTCGCCGATGTTCACGTATCTTGCCAGCAGGTCGAAGCCATGCTTTTCAAAATACTCCACCGATTTTTTGCCAATTCCGAGAATTTCAATGTTAGTTTTTCCGTCTGCGGTAATTTCGTTGATACGCTTCTGCGCAAGCTTGATAACGTTCGAGTTGAATCCGCCCGCAAGACCTCTGTCGCCTGCGATGACAACAAGCAGAACAGTGCCCTTTCTGCCCTTTCTGGTGTAGGGGGAGAAGAAGGACTTGTTTTCCGCCTGTATCTCGCACATCGTTTCGTAAAGGGCATTGAAATAGGGACGGGAATTATCCGCCTTTTCCTTTGCCTTGCGCAGCTTTGACGACGCCACAAGCTCCATAGCCTTGGTTATCTGCTTAGTGGATTCAACGCTTTTGATTCGCCTTTTTATGGCTTTCATATTTCCCGACGCCATAATCAGATTCCTTTCGGTCTATGTTTTTATTTTTCGGAGGATGTCTCTTCCTTCACGACCTCGCCGTCCTCGGAGATATTGTTCTCCAGCTTGAACTTCTTAAGGAACTCGTCCAGACCGTTCTTAAGATTTTCCTCGTTCTCCTTGGAAAGCTCGCCTGTCTCGCCGATAGCGGAAGCCACCTCGGGGTGCGAGGACTCCATATACTCGAAAAGTCCGCTTTCGAACTCCTTGACAAGGCTTACGGGAACATCGTGGAGATAGCCGTTTGTTACCGCATAGATTATCATTATCTGATTTTCAACGGTAAGAGGGCTGTTTCTGTCCTGCTTGAGGACCTCAACCACTCTTTCACCCAGTGCAAGACGTTCCATGGTATCGCGGTCCAGGTCGGAGCCGAACTGTGAGAAGGACTGCAGCTCGCGGTACTGCGAATAGGTCAGCTTCAGCGAAGAGGATACCTTCTTCATGGCCTTTATCTGTGCGGAGCCGCCGACTCTCGATACGGAGATACCGGGGTTAACCGCAGGACGGACACCACTGTTGAACAGGTCTGTTTCAAGGAAGATCTGTCCGTCGGTGATAGAGATAACGTTGGTGGGGATATATGCGGAAACGTCGCCTGCCTGTGTTTCGATGATAGGCAGAGCGGTAATTGTTCCGCCGCCGTAATTCTCGTTAAGAGAGCATGCACGCTCGAGGAGTCTCGAATGGAGATAGAATACATCTCCGGGATAAGCCTCACGTCCGGGCGGGCGCTTAAGCAGCAGGGATAGTGCACGGTAAGCTACCGCATGCTTTGACAGATCGTCATAGATTATGAGCACGTCCTTGCCCTTATTAAGGAAGTATTCCGCCATGGTAACTCCCGAGTAAGGAGCGATATACTGCAAAGGAGCAAGCTCCGAAGCAGTAGCGGAAACTACAATAGTATAAGGCAGAGCGCCGTTCTTTTCAAGAGTATCCACAACGTTTGCAACGGTAGAGCGCTTCTGACCGATAGCAACATAGATACAGAGCACGTCCTTGCCCTTCTGGTTGATGATAGTATCGAGAGCGATGGCAGTTTTTCCTGTCTGTCGGTCGCCGATTATAAGCTCTCGCTGACCCTTTCCGATAGGTATCATGGAGTCGATAGCCTTGATACCCGTCTGAAGAGGACGTTTTACCGACTTTCTTGTAATAATACCGGGAGCTATCTTTTCGATAGGCATTCTCTCCTCGGTAAGAATTGCACCTTTACCGTCAATAGGCTGACCCAGCGAGTTTACTACTCTGCCCAGCAGCTGTTCGCCGACGGGCACAGAAACTACGCTTCCTGTACGCTTAACGGGGTCGCCCTCCTTGATGTTTGCCTCGGAGCCTAGCATAACTGCTCCGACGAAATCCTGTTCAAGGTTGAGCGCCATTGCGTAAACTCCGCCCTCAAATTCGAGAAGCTCTCCCGACATACAGTTGTCCAGACCATGGATACGGGCGATACCGTCTCCGATAGTAACGACTGTTCCCACGTCGGAAAGCTCGATCTGACTGCGGAAATTTTTTATCTGGTCCTTAATTATTCCGGTTATTTCATCCGGGCGCAAATCCATTTTAACACCGGCTTTCTGATTTAAAATTATTTATTCGATCATGCTATGACATTCTTCATGCCGCCGTGGAGATTCTTAAGCTTGGTCCGTACTGAACCGTCCAGCATGGTATCTCCGAAGCTGACTATAACTCCGCCCAGGATATCCGGGTCGGTCTTTTCGGTCATGATGATCTTTTTGCCGTACTTCTGCGACAGCTTGTCTGACAAAGCCTTCCGCTGTGCATCGGAAAGAGGCACTGCCGAAACGACCTTGACCTCCAGGATACCCGCTTCCTCGCACCACAGCTTTCTGTAAGCGGAAGCGATGCCTTCAAGGCGGTTTATCCTGCCTTTTTTGGTCAGCAGGCAGATGAAATCGAGAGTGGTATCGGAAACTCTTCCGCCGAAAATCTTTTCGACGGTGCCGAGCTTGTCGCCTTCGGAAATTGTAGGCGCGGAAAGCACCTTGTAGAGGTCGGGCTCATCGCCGAAAATCTTAACGATAGCCGAAAGCTCCTTTTCGGTCTCTTCCGTGGCATTATTTTCCTTAGCAAGCTCGAACAGCGCCTCCGAGTAAACCTTTTCAACGCCGCCCGTCATTTCACATCACCTATTTCAGAGATAAACCCGTCGATAAGTCTCTGCTGATCCTCGTCGTTGTCTATCTGTCTTGAAACGACCTTTTCCGCGATAGCAACAGCTATATCGGAAATCTCGTCCTTTATCTGATTTACGGCGCGTTTCTTTTCCGCCTCGATATCGGCGTTAGCCTTAACAGTGATGCTTCTTGCCTCCTGCTTAGCCTCTTCGATTATCTCATCGGAGCGCTTTGTAGCCCTTGCAGTAGCATCCTTGACGATAGCAGCGGATTCTTCTCTTGCAGCGGAAAGCTTTGCGGTATATTCGCTTTCCATGCTTTTAGCGTTTTCCAGAGCCGCATCTGCGTCCTTATAGGTCTTGGATATCTCCTCCTTGCGCTGGTCAAGGATAGCCTTGACCCGTCCGAAGAGCAGCTTCTTGAAAACGAGGAACAGAATGAGGGTGTTGCACAGTACGCCGATTATAGTAACCGGGTCAATAGTCAGAAATTCAAAATTCACATTTGTCATACTGTTATAATTCCTCCGATTCCTTTATATTTTTTCGAATTGTTACAAAGGATCAATCGTGGAGGTGCTTGATGAAGGGATTTACGAATATCAGTACCAGACCGATAAGCAGACCGTAAATACCGGTAGACTCCGCAACGGCGCAGCCGATGAACATTGTTGTGGTAGCGGAGCTCTTAGCCTCGGGCTGTCTGCCGATAGTTTCGATAGCCTTGCCGACAGCGTAGCCTTCACCGATACCAGGGCCGATACCTGCGATAAGCGCAAGACCTGCGCCTATGCCCTGACCTGCGAGAACGATAGCACGAGCGATGAGCTCGGTCTGTTCTAATGTCTGATTTTCCATTGATTAAAAACTTCCTTTCCGTTAAATTATAAGACGCGTTATGCTATTCCTTTTCCGGATTTGCCGCGTCTCCCACATATGCCATGGTGAGCATAATGAAAACGTAAGACTGGACCACTCCCGAGAACAGGTCGAAGTAGATCGAGAACAGTGCCGGGATACCTATCTGGAATATCTTGAAATGCTCCAGAGATATGCCGATAAGTCCGTAAACTGCGTTGCTCGCCAGTGTGAGCGCCGCATAGATAAGGGACGTGATAATCATTCCGCCCGCCATATTTCCGAACATACGGATAGCCATTGAAACGGGGGTCGCCACTTCACTTAAGATGTTTATGGGAGTTATTACGGCAACAGGCTCGGTAAAGCCCTTAAGATATCCGCCAAAGCCGTTGTTTCGTATCTTCCAGTAGGTTATGAGCACAAAGGTCATCAGTGCCCAGGTGCCCGTACAGTTGATATCGACGGTCATGCTCCGCAGTCCGAACAGGCTCAATAGAGCGCCGAACAGTGCAAAGCAGAAAATTGTGGCAAGATAGGGCGCGTAATAGACCATTTTCGGTCCCATGGTCTCGCTGACAGTCTTTTCGAAGAAATTGACTATCCATTCTGCGGCGGCCTGCCGCTTGGTTTCGGGGACCACCTTAAGGTCGTGAGTAAGCCACAGTATCAGCAGCGTCAGCACGATAATAACGATCCAGCCGGTCACAAGAGTTTCGGAAATAGCAATTTCCCTGCCTCCGACCATAAAGGTTATTATTTTGCGGGGGCCGACTACTTCTATTTCCATACTGCATTATCCTCCTTTCCTTAGCAAGGATAACGGCTTTCAAAGATAGAATACTCGGAGAGAGTCCTCAATATTTTTTCCTCAAAGCCCGTACCGTATAGATGACCTTCGGGTAAAACAGGGGCAGACACACAGCCACAGGGTTTGTCCAGGGCAGCTTGAAGCCTGCAACGATAGCCGCGCCCATGATCGTCATTCTCAGAAGATAGAACGAGAACATATAGCGCTTTGCCTGTTTCAGCGGACGTTCCACGGTATGCTCAGAGGCGTAGCCCAGCAGCGTGATATTCACAAGCATAGCCAGGGTGCCCAGAGCCAGTCCCGCCGGTATTTCCGCAGTAAAGCCATAAAACGGCAGAGTTGCAAGATATATGACAAGGTCGATAACAAGAGTCCTCGGCAGCAGCATATCAAGCTCATTGTTAACCATTTTGCTCAAAAATTTGATACGCAAGCCGCTTCCTCTTTTCCTTATCCATACATCTTTTTACACATCTATTATTATACCACAAACCTTTATGATTTGCAATATTTAACGGAGTAAATTAAAAGAATTGTAACTTTTGCTACATATTTTGCACATCATTTCCGACTGATGTCGTGAATAACATCAAACTATATCGGGGCGAATTTTGTTGAATATATGACAATTTAATTATAATTTCATATTAGATTAAATAAGTATTCACTATTTGTGGTAAAATTGCACCCTACTTAAAAACCGCCGTTTTGCCCGAAGCTCTCATACGCAAAAGCTCCGGGCAAGGCAGCCCATTATTTCCCTTGATTTCAGACGTATGTGACCAGTATTTTTTCAGTCTCCTCCTTACGCAGGGCGATCACTGCCCCTCGGATAAGATATGCTGTGGGGTCTCCGGAGGGGCTCCGGTTGAGACAGAGCACCTCCGTCCCTTCGATAAGTCCTATATCATGGAGACGCCTGCGCATGGCTCCCTCGTTGTACATGCTGCGGACCCGGCATCTTCCGCCCTCTCTGACTCCGCACAAACTCAATGGTTCATTCATCTATATAAAGCTCCTTATGTTCAGTTCAGAAATGTACATGAGCCAACCTATTTCGGCTCTATACTATAATATTCGGCAGGTGAATTTCTGTGAATAACCGCAGGCCTCGGTGAATATAATTTACAAAGCTTACAAAGGGGAAATATTTATGAGCAAGAAAACCGCCGCAAAGCATGTTGCCCTTATCCTGATATTTGCTGTTGTTGCAGTGCTTATCCTTGTCCTTGCGGCAAGGCTGTCTCGCAGCACGGACGATTCAAAGTACGAAATGAGCTCCAACGCCATGAGAGTGGAGTTTCTCAATAGCTGCGGACTTATCGTGAAGCCAGACCCTGAGGTCCAGGAAATCAAGATACCGCAGAAATTCGGCGCTATATATGAGGAATATAATCGCCTCCAGCAGTCCCAGGGCTTCGACCTGACACCCTATGCAGGACGGGAGGCAGTGCTGTGCAGCTATACCGTGCTCAACTGTCCGGAGCACCCAGATAACGTAGTTGCGAACCTGCTGCTGTGCGACGGGAAGCTTATCGCCTGTGACCTGACCCTTAACGAGGAAAACGGCTTTACTCAGGCGCTTATCACCGGTGCGCAGTAAGGCAGTCCGGAAAATTCTCTTTTTTACACAATTTCTGCCGGCGATTCACGACCGATTTTTGTATATCCTCACATCGGCAATATCCGACAGGAAAATTATGGCCGCAGCTTAATGTGCAATATAAATAATTTTTGTTTCTTATTTCGGAGCAGGATTATTTGTATTGCACATTTTTTGTTTTCGGTAATATTCGGCCGAGCATTTTTCAAATTCCCCAAAACCGAGTATAATAATAAGGTAATTTATTTTTGTACTATAAGGTGGTTTTTTAAATGAACGAAAGATACGAGCTTAACAAGAATCTGGCACAGATGCTTAAAGGTGGCGTAATTATGGACGTCACAACTCCTGAGCAGGCAAAGATCGCCGAGGAAGCAGGCGCATGCGCAGTTATGGCACTGGAGAAGATTCCTGCCGATATCCGCGCTGCAGGCGGTGTTGCAAGAATGAGCGACCCTAAGATGATAAAGGGCATTCAGGCAGCGGTTTCTATCCCTGTTATGGCAAAGTGCCGCATAGGCCACTTTGCAGAGGCTCAGATCCTCGAAGCTATCGAGATAGACTACATCGATGAGAGCGAGGTGCTCTCCCCTGCTGATGACAAGTACCATATCGACAAGACACAGTTCAAGGTGCCCTTCGTATGCGGTGCCAAGGACTTAGGTGAGGCTCTCCGCAGAATCTCCGAGGGTGCTTCCATGATACGCACAAAGGGCGAGCCCGGTACAGGCGATGTTGTACAGGCTGTCCGCCACATGAGAATGATGCAGAGCGAGATTCGTCGTCTGACCTCCATGTCTCCCGACGAGCTCTATCAGGCTGCTAAGGACCTGCAGGTGGATTATGACCTCGTTAAGTATGTTGCTGAGAACGGCAAGCTCCCTGTTGTAAACTTCGCAGCTGGCGGCGTGGCTACTCCCGCAGATGCTGCTCTGATGATGCAGCTGGGCGCAGAGGGCGTGTTCGTAGGAAGCGGTATCTTCAAGTCCGGCAACCCCGCAAAGAGAGCAGCTGCTATCGTAAAGGCTGTCACCAACTTTAGGGACGCCAAGCTTATCGCAGAGCTTTCCGAGGACCTCGGAGAAGCTATGGTCGGCATCAACGAGCAGGAGATAGCTCTCCTTATGGCTGAAAGAGGAAAGTAATGACTGTCGGCGTACTCGCCTTACAGGGCGCATTCATCGAGCACGAGAAAATACTGGCAAGGCTCGGCGTGGACAGCTTTGAGATACGTCAGAAAAGCGACCTGGACCGCAGCTTTGACAGGCTCATAATCCCCGGCGGAGAGAGCACTGTTATGGGAAAGCTGCTACGTGAGCTTGACATGATGGACGATATCAGGGGCCTTATCACAGGCGGCATGCCGGTTTTCGGCACCTGTGCAGGACTTATCCTGCTGGCCGAAAGGATAGAAAACGACCCTATCGTGCACATCGGCACCATGTCCATCGAGGCCTGCAGAAACGCCTACGGCAGACAGCTGGGCAGCTTCTACACCGAGGACAGCTTCAACGGGAAAACTATCCCCATGACCTTTATCCGCGCGCCTTATATTTCAAAGGCTGCGGACAGCGTGGAGATACTCTCGGTCACCGACGGCAAGCGAACTGCTGCCCGTGAAAAGAACATGCTGGTAACGGCATTCCACCCCGAGCTCAACAGCGACACCACCGTTCACGAATATTTTCTCAATATGTAATATTTTTGCGGCAGAAAATCTCATTTCTGCCGCATTTTTGTGCATGTGTTGAAAGCTGTTGAAAAAACATTATCATGAGATGTTGAAATGTGTTGGAAATAGTTGAAAACTTTTTTCGGACGGTCCGGAATTTGTTAACAAATCATGAAAGCCCCTGTTATTTTTGCCGTAAATCAAGTAAGTCTACGCTAACGGTGCCTCATGGTACGCACTTAAATCAACAGCGATAAGAGTGGTCAGAATATCCATAATTTTCCAGTGCTCTCAAAACGCACAGAAAGGCTCTTTGCGGATTTTGCCCCAAAAATAAATGTAACAGAAATGCAACAAAGTAAAGTAAAGTAAAGAAAAGTAAAGTAAATAAAAGTAAAGTTGTTGTCCCAGGGACAACAATCGGACGACAACAACAGCACCCCTATAAAAAAATTTTCAAAAACCTATTGACAGAACGACGAAAAGGCTGTATAATAATATAGTCACTTGAAAAGCGGGGCGTAACTCAGTTTGGTAGAGTGCTTGGTTTGGGACCAAGATGCCGCAGGTTCAAGTCCTGTCGCCCCGACCATTTTCATGGATAGGTCACTTATGAACATTTTGTAAATTGTGCAGAATCCTATTGACATATCCGTTTGAACGTGGTATAATAAATAAGTCGCTTGATGAGAGTGACGAAACGCTTTGAAAATGTCGAGAATTTAAACAATTTGTTAAATTTTCAAAAAACCTTGACAAAACAGTTTCAATGTGATATAATAATTAAGTCACATGAAACGGCAGCAAATATGCTGGTGTAGCTCAGTTGGTAGAGCAGCTGATTTGTAATCAGCAGGTCGGGGGTTCAAGTCCGTCCACCAGCTCCATTACTGATTGAAAAATCAGTTTTTATAGCCTATATCTTCTCACAGGATATAGACAAGCTGCGGAGGAGTTCCCGAGTGGCCAAAGGGGGCAGACTGTAAATCTGTTGCTTTTCAGCTTCGATGGTCCGAATCCATCCTCCTCCACCAAAACCTTGCAAGTAAGCTTGCAAGGTTTTTTTATGCAAAGATAAATTTGTCGGATTTTAATATATTACTGCGGATATGTTTAAAATATCAGTGCAGAATATACGTAACGACGACCTTTGAACAGTGTTTGTCCAGAAATTTTTATATAGTGAAAAAAGAGAAAGGATCTGCTTCTTATGGTAAGAAATGATTTGAGAAACATCGCAATTATCGCTCACGTTGACCACGGCAAAACTACTCTCGTTGATGAGATGCTCAAGCAGGGCGGCGCTTTCCGCGAAAATCAGGAGGTCGAGGAAAGAGTTATGGACTCCAACGACATCGAGCGCGAAAGAGGTATCACCATTCTCGCTAAAAATACCTCCGTTTCCTATAACGGCGTTAAGATAAACATCATCGACACCCCGGGCCACGCCGATTTCGGCGGCGAGGTGGAGCGCGTTCTCGAAATGGTGGACGGCGTTCTCCTGCTCGTTGATGCGGCAGAGGGCTGCATGCCTCAGACAAGATTCGTTCTTTCAAAGGCTCTGGAAATGGGTCTGAAGATAATCGTGGTCGTTAACAAGATTGACCGCCCCGATGCTCGTCTTGATGAGATTGGCGATGAGGTCTTAGAGCTCCTTCTGGACCTGGATGCCAGCGATGAACAGCTGGAAAGCCCCGTGCTTTTCTGCTCCGGACGCGAGGGCACCGCTTCTCTCAGCCAGTATGAGGCAGGCACTGACTTAAAGCCCCTCTTCGATACAATCTTAGACTATATCCCCGCTCCCGAGGGCGACGAGAATGCTCCCCTGCAGATGCTTATCTCCTCTATCGACTACAACGACTACGTCGGCAGAACCGGCATCGGCCGTATCCAGAGAGGTACCATAAGAGTAAATCAGCCCGTTATCGTGGGCGACTACCACGACACCAAAAAGCCCTACAACAGCAAGATAGTTACCGTTTCTCAGATAGAGGGCCTCGGAAAAACTGCTGTCGAGGAGGCTAAGGTGGGTGATATCGTATGGCTGTCCGGTATTGAAAATATCACTATCGGCGATACTATCTGCGCTGCTGATAATTTCGAGGCGCTGCCCTTCGTGAAGATATCCGAGCCTACAGTTGAAATGACCTTCTCCGTAAACGACAGCCCCTTCGCAGGTCGTGAGGGCAAGTTCGTTACTTCCCGTCAGCTCCGCGAGCGTCTTTACAAGGAAACTCTCCGCGACGTTTCCCTCCGTGTTTCCGACACCGAAAATACAGACAGCTTCCGCGTTGCCGGCAGAGGCGAGATGCATCTGTCCATTCTCATTGAGAACATGCGCCGTGAGGGCTATGAGATGGGCGTATCCACTCCCAAGGTGCTTATGAAGGAGATAGATGGCGTACAGTGCGAGCCTGTGGAAAGACTGGTCGTTGACGTTCCCGAGGACTGCGTTGGCTCTGTTATGGAGAAAATGGGCACCCGTAAGGGCGAGATGACCTCCATGCACCCACAGGGCAGCCGTATGAGAATTGAGTTCCTCGTTCCTTCAAGAGGACTTTTCGGCTACAAGAGCGAGTTCCTCACCGATACAAAGGGCGAGGGCATCATGTCCTCGGTGCTGGACAGCTATCAGCCCTACAAGGGTGAAATACCCCGCAGAAATACCGGCTCTCTTGTATGCTTTGAGTCGGGCGAGGCTGTTACCTATGGTCTGTACAACGCACAGGAAAGAGGCTCCCTGTTCATCGGCGCAGGCGTTCCCGTTTACGAGGGCATGGTAATCGGTGCTTCTCCCAAGGTGGAGGACCTGGTTGTCAACGTCTGCAAGAAGAAGCACCTGACAAATACCCGTGCCAGCGGCTCGGATGATGCGCTCCGTCTGGTTCCCCCGAGGATAATGTCACTGGAGGACTGCCTGGAATTTATCGCCGACGATGAGATGCTGGAGGTAACTCCCAAGAGCATCCGCATCAGAAAGCGTATCCTTGACAACGCTACCCGTGCAAAGACCCGCGCTAAGGAAAAGGCTTGATTTGAATTAATTGACAATTAAGGCAGGAAACAAGGGCTATGCTCTTGTTTCCTGCCTTTGTTCATAGATATAAAAAAGCGGCTCCGAAACCTCGAAGCCGCTTTGCATATATTCTGTCAGTAATTTCTTACATTTAGGCAGGCTGGCCATATGCAGCCTTTGTAACAGCTCCACGCACACTGGCCTGCCATGAGCATACGCTTCTCTGCTGTGACGTCCCCAAGCAATTTATGGCGAACGCCGCTTCATTACATTTCTGCAATTTCCGTCAACCTTATTATACTCATTTTCAATATATCTGTCAAGGGTTTTCGGAAAATTTTACATACCCGTCTGCTCCTCGATGTAATGCTCCCGGACAGCTCCCAGAAAATGTCCGATAAGCTTATACACGCCGAAAACTGCAATGCCCGCAATATTCGTGGCGATAAGCTCGGGAATGAATATCTCCATGAGTATAGCCTGGTCCCTGTCATAGCCCCAAAGCAGATAGTAAAACAGATAATGCAGCGCCGCCTGCACGATTATCACTCCGAAGTCCAGCAGTATGAAATTCAACAGCTTCCTATGGAGAAAGCAGGAAAATATCAGCGCTACCATAAGACAACAGAAGGTCAGTATTATCCCGTTGAAGCAGAACAGTGTATTCTCCGCGATATCCAGCAGCAGCCCGCAAAATCCTCCGTACACCGAACAATACACCGGCGAATCATACTCAAATACTGCGGCACATACTCCCAGATTGATAAGCAGCAGCGGCATGGGCAGCGTGGTCCTGACAGTGGATATTATCACAAAGGAAGTGGCGGCAAGGAAAAAATACAGTATCCTGCGGATAATGAGGTTTCGTTTTTCCGTCCTCATTTTACGGTCCATCGTCATCCTTTTCATGGGGATAATTCTTCCTCCGTGACCTCTGTCATTTCCGTTTCCTCAGCATCAGCTGTTTCCGGCTCTTCATCGGTCTGCGCCTCGTCGTATATGTCAGTCTCTTCGGCGATATTGTCAGAATCAGCAGGAACAGTCTCCGGCTCCTCTGCGGGAGGCTCCTCGTAATCAAAGCCCGTGATAACGAACACGTCCGACACTGCACCGGGATTTACCGCAGGCTTTACAACAGCATACATGGAAAGTCCGCTGTCCTCCATGGCGGTCTCCACCACCACGCCCACAAGCTGTCCCGCAGGATAGCTGGCGCTTCCCGAGGTGATTATGATATCTCCTGCAGCGATGTCAGCGTTCTTGTCTATGTAGCTCATGCGGCAGTATCCCTCTGCTGCCAGCTCATAGCCGCCCTCGATTATGCCCGTGGTCCTTGTGCGCAGGGAATACACCCCTATGGCAGTCTTAGGCGAAAACAGAGTGCGCACGCCGGAGGTATTCTCCGCCACATCATAGCACACTCCCACGATGCCCTCAGAGGTCACCACAGGGTCTCCGGGCTCTATCCCAGAGGAATATCCTTTGTCAATTGTAAAGGACGCATAGGGGTCGTTGGTGGTCCTTGCAATGACCGAGCAGGGCGGAGAAAAGGTAAAATCCTCATACTCCTCGCTGAGCTCCAGCATAGCGCGGAGGTCCTCATTTTCCTGCTTCAAGCGGTCGTAATCTATCATTTCATTGTACAGAGAATTTATCTCCGACTGAAGTCTCTGATTTTCGTTATAGTAATCCTCAGCGTTTGCCAGCATGTCCAGCGACGACGACACCTTATCAGATATGCTCGTGGACAGCCGCTGGAAGGGACTTATTATCCTGCTCCACAAATCGGAAGCAGGATCAGCATAGCCGCCAGTGGTCACGGAATATATCATAAATCCCAGAAGCACAGCCAGAACGGCGACTATTATTTTGAATTTTATACTATGAAAAAACTCCTTGATAACGGCTCGCCCCCTGTGTGCAGATAGTTATAGCTGTGTGTCAATAATACTTGGATTCGTCGGCAAGCACCTCGCGGAGCTTGTCGTTTTCCTCGAGGACCCGTCCAGTTCCAGCAGCTACGCAGTCCAGGGGATTTTCCGCGATGAACACGGGCATGCCCGTTTCACGGTGGATAAGCTTGTCAAGGCCGCGGATAAGCGCTCCGCCACCTGCAAGAGTGATGCCCTGGTCGATGATATCCGCTGCCAGCTCAGGGGGAGTCTTTTCGAGAGTAGTCTTGATAGCCTCCACCACATGGGAGAGGGGCTCCGCAAGAGCTTCCCTTATCTCCGCTGAGGAAACGGTTATATTTTCCGGCAGACCGTTCAAAAGATTTCTTCCCTTGATATCCATAGTCTCGTTCTGGTCGGAGGGAAAGGCAGAGCCTATGGCTATCTTCACATTTTCGGCAGTCCTTTCGCCGATAAGCAGATTATATTTTTTCTTGATATAGTTGACAATTGCCTGGTCGAAGGCATCTCCTGCAACTCTGACAGAGCGTGAGGTCACAATGCCGCCCAGTGAGATAACAGCCACCTCGCTGGTGCCGCCGCCGATATCTACTATCATGGAGCCCGCAGGCTCAGACACAGGAAGTCCTGCGCCGATAGCAGCTGCCATAGGCTCCTCGATGATGCTGACCCGCTTTGCTCCCGCATTTTCCGCAGCCTCGCGTACAGCACGCCTTTCAACAGCTGTAACTCCCGAGGGGATACAGATAACAACATTTGCCCGTGCAAAAAGAGAGCCCTTTATAGCCTTTGCGATAAATTCCTCAAGCATAGCGGTGGTGAGCTCAAAATCCGCGATAACTCCGTCCTTAAGAGGACGCACTGCCACAATAGAGCCCGGAGTTCTTCCGATAACGTCCTTAGCCTCCTGGCCCACATATTTCGGCTGGTCAGTCTTGGTATCCACAGCCACCACTGACGGTTCGCGGATAATAATGCCCTTTCCGCGCATATACACAAGAGTATTGGCAGTTCCCAGGTCGATACCTATGTCCTTTGTAAACATTTTGATTTTCTCCTTTTCCGATTCTTTTGTTCTGTATCTCTATAAAAATTTTCAGCAAAAATATACACTATAATTATTATACCACGGAAATCCTACAACTACAACAGATTTTCCGAAAATTATTTTGTCTTTTTTATTTTTTTAATTTCGGGCAAAGACAGGGCGGAAATATTTTGATAATTTGTGTATTTTGACAAAATCCGAGCTTTCTCATATAACGGGGAGTTTATCGTCTTATCCACTTAGAGTATAAATATACAGTCAGTATAATAATCTTCTATTGACAATAAAAGAAAATCCCTGTTAAATGTTGTGCAAATATACAAAAAGTCAATATTGCTATTGCATGTAATTATAAAATGTGATAAAATATATACGATGTTTTTGGTTTTAAAAAATACGCTAATAAAGGAATGAATTATATGGAAAAGGCATTATTTCAGCAGAAGATCAGCGATAATCTTATGATAGATTACCGCACAACTATCAAGGAGGCAACTCCCCGTCAGCTTCATAACGCAGTGTCCCGCGCTGCTATGAGCGATATCATCCCTCTGTGGAACGAGTCCGAAAAGCGCCACAACAGCCGCCGCAGAGCTTACTATCTCTCCGCGGAGTTCCTCATGGGACGTGCTGTGTACAACAATCTCTACTGCGCAGGGCTTCTTGACGAGGCTAAGGAGATATTCGCCGAAAATGGCGTGGATATCAACTGCCTCGAAGAGATAGAGGACGCCGCTCTCGGAAATGGCGGTCTGGGACGTCTTGCAGCATGCTTCCTGGATTCCGCTGCAGCTCACGATATCCCCCTCAACGGCTACGGCATCAGATACCGCTATGGCCTGTTCAAGCAGTCCATCGACAACGGCTTCCAGAGAGAATCCGCCGATGCATGGCTGGATTACGGCGATGCATGGAGTGTCCGCGCCGAGGAGGATTCCGTTATCGTTGAGTTTGCTGACCAGGCTGTGAAGGCTGTGCCCTATGATACGCCTATAATCGGCTTCGGCGGCAAGGCTGTCAATACTCTCCGCCTGTGGCAGGCAGAGAGCGTCAAGGGCTTCGATTTCGGCGCCTTCGACAACCAGGAGTACATCAAGGCCTCCGAGGACGACATCATGGCAGAATCTATCACACAGGTCCTCTACCCCAACGACAACACCGAAAAGGGTCGCCGCCTGCGCTTAAAGCAGCAGTATTTCTTCGTATCTGCGTCCATTCAGGATATCGTCCGCAGATATAAGAAAACTCACTCCGATTTCTCCGAATTTGCAAAGCTCTATGCAGTGCAGCTTAACGATACTCACCCAACCGTGGCTATCCCCGAGCTTATCAGGATACTTAAGTTTGAGGAGGGCATGTCCTTCGGCGAGGCCTTCGATATCGCAAGAAGCACCTTCAACTACACCAATCACACCGTTCTGGGCGAGGCTCTCGAAAAGTGGGGCATAAGCCTCTTCAAGAGCGTTATCCCCACCATTTATGAGATAGTAAAGCTCATCGACAGCTACATGAAAAAGGATTTCAAGTCAAAGGGTCTTTCTGATGAGAAGATAGCTTCCATGGCAATTATCGACGGTGACCGCATACATATGGCAAGAATGGCTATCTATGGCAGCTCCCACACCAATGGCGTGGCTCAGCTCCACACAGATATCCTCAAGAATGACGTCCTCAAGGACTGGTACGAGCTCTATCCCGAGCGCTTCCAGAACAAGACCAACGGCATCACTCCCAGACGCTGGCTGGGACTGTGCAACCCCGAGCTTTCCGCCCTTATCACCGAGAAGATAGGCAGCGGCTGGGAGACCGATCTGGACCGTCTCGCTGAGCTGAAAAAATTCGTGGACGACGGGGATACTATCCGCCGCTTTAACGAGATAAAATATGAGAAGAAAAAGCAGCTCTGCGAATACATCAAAAAGCATGAGGGCGTGGAGCTTTCTCCCGATTTCGTGTTCGATATCCAGTGCAAGCGCCTTCACGAGTACAAGAGACAGCTGCTTAATGCCTTCTCGATAATGGACCTCTATTTCCAGATAAAGGATAACAAGCTCCCCGACCTCCAGCCTACAGCCTTCATCTTCGGAGCAAAGGCAGCTCCCGCTTACCGCAGAGCTAAGGGCATCATCAAGTACATCAACGAGATAGCTAAGCTGGTAAACAACGACCCCGATACAAAGGACAAGCTGAAGGTCATCTTCGTACAGAACTACAACGTTTCCTATGGCGAGATGCTCTTCCCTGCTGCTGATATTTCCGAGCAGATTTCCACTGCTGGTCTTGAAGCTTCGGGCACCGGCAATATGAAGTTCATGCTCAACGGCGCAGTAACTCTCGGCACCTTCGACGGAGCTAACGTTGAGATTGTCGAGGAAGCTGGCTGGGAGAACGAGTACATCTTCGGCGCAAGAGTTGAAGAGCTGGAAAAGGTAAGACCTACCTACAATCCCAAGGAAAAGATTTACTACAAGAACGAGCGCGTTAAGAGAGTTATCAATACTCTGGTGGACGGCACCTTCAACGACGGCGATACGGGCATGTTCGGCGAGCTGTTCAATTCGCT